>NZ_JBHVYK010000007.1:0-28003 GCF_042880855.1 Streptomyces sp. NPDC058291 | reverse complement strand
TTGAGCTTGGGGACGGACAGCTGGGTCTTCTGGTCGCTGGTGCCGCCCTTGGGCGCCTGGACGGCCTCGGCCTTGGTGATCTTCCCGCCGGCCACGGTGATCCGGACCTGCACGGTTCCGTACTGCGTCTGGACCGCCGTCCCCGTGAAGGCGCCCGCGGCCTGCGCGCTGCCGGACCCCTGGGAGGCTCCGGACCCGGCCCCGGCGCTCGCGTTCGCCTTGTCGATCGCCGACTGCAGCGACTTCTTGTAGCCCTCGCTGGTGTACGTGGCGCCCGAGACCGTGTCGATGTCCGGGCTCTGCTTGGCGACGACGGCCGCGTTGAGCTTGGGCACCGCCAGAGCGGTCTTCTGGTCGCTGGTGCCGCCCTTGGGGGCCTGGACGGCCTCGGCCTTGGTGATCTTGTTCGCTACGACGGTGATCCGCACCTGCACGGCCCCGTACTGCGTCTGGACGGCGTCACCGGTCATCGTGCCGGTCACCGGCGCACCGGCTCCGCCCTGTGCCGCTTCCTGCGCCGCAGCGCCCGTGCCCGAACCCGCCGCCTGCGCGGAGCCGGGGTCGGACGACGGCTTCAGCGACAGCAGCAGCACGATCCCGGACACGGTGGCGGCAGTGGCCAGCACGACCCGCCGAAGAGGGTGGCTCTTCCTCATCGCTTTCTGAGCTCCTGGTTTCCGTTGGTGGCGAGGTTCCCGTGCGTACGGGTCGCTCACATCTCGAACGACTCGTGGTGGATGCGGCGGGCGGGAACCCCGGCGCCGCGCAGTGCCTCGTACACACCCTGGGCGAAGCCGTTCGGCCCGCACATGAAGACGTCATGGCTGTCGATGTCGGGGATCTTCCGCTGAAGGGACTCCGCCGAGATGTCGGGACGCTCGCCGTCCGGGCTGTTGACGGCGTACATCAGCCGCGCCCCACGCTCGTCGGCGATCTTCGCCAGCTCGTCCCACAGGGCCAGGTCCTGGGTGCTGTTGGCCCGGTAGAGCAGCGTGATGTCACCGGCCCCGCCGGGCAGCGTCTCGAACAGCGCCCGCATCGGAGTGATGCCGACCCCGCCGGCCACCAGGAGCACCTTGCCGCGGCTGCGCCGGGAGGCCGTCATCGCGCCGTACGGTCCCTCGGCCCACACCTTCGTGCCGGGCCGCAGCTCGCGCAGCGCGGCGCTGTGGTCGCCGATGGCCTTGACCGTGATCCGCAGCAGCTCCGGGCGGGGGGCCGCCGACAGCGAGTACGGGTGGGAGCTGAAGCGCATCCCCGGGGCCATGAACCGCCAGCGGAAGAACTGTCCGGCCTCCGCGCCCATCCGGTGCAGCTTGCGCCCGCCGATGAGCACGGACACGATGCCCGGCGTCTCCTCGATGACCGCCTCGACGTACATGCGGTGCCGCAGGTTCAGCCGCAGCGGGGTGACGATGCGGTACCAGACGACCAGCGCGGTGACCGACCCGTACAGCGCGTACCAGACGGTTTTCGCGGTCGGCTCGACGGCGAAGTCGTTGCCGGTGGTGATCTGGTGCCAGAACGTCAGGAACACGGCCGCGTACGTCATCAGGTGGATGTGGTACCAGGTGTCGTACGGCATCCGCTTGCGCACCGGCGCGATCGACACCAGCCCGATCAGCAGGAACAGACCGGTGCCGATGGCCGCCTTGCCCATGTCCGGCAGCTGCTCGACCGAGTCGATCGTCTGCTGGACGATGTCCCCCAGCGACTTGCCGGCCTGCAGCGCGTACCCCCACATGATGAGGAAGACGTGCGCGAAGACCAGGCAGAGCGTGTACCGGCCGCTCATCGCGTGCCAGCGGGCGACCCGGTCCGAGCCCACCCGCCGCTCCAGCGCGGGCACTCGCGCCATCTGCAGCACGACGAGCGCCATCAGGTAGCCGGCGAGCAGACCGGTGATCCGTCCCGCGTTGAGGATCTTGCTGTTGTCGTCCGCGATGTTCGGCGTGTTGCTCCACCACAGCCACAGCACGCCCGCCGCGCCCGCCCACACGGCGAGCAGCAGCGGAACGGCCGGGGAGCGGCGCGGACGGATGCGGCGCATCGTCTGGCGGCGGGCGGCACGGCCGCCGGCGATCGTCGTGGTCACTGTTCCTCCGTGGGTACGGACCCTTGGCCCTTGGATACGGGCCGCGAGCGCGGAGTGTTCAGCGTCGCGCCGAGACGGTGGAGAGCGTCCGCTGAACGGTGCGACCGCCGGTAACCCGTGCTCGCGCCTGCCTGTGGAGGGTGTGCAGCGCTCCCGGGGGCGGGGGCGCTCAGTAGCGGGTGATCGCCGTCGGCCCGGCGGACGTGCCGATCGCGATGTGGGGGCGCCCGCCCGGCCGGGCCCACGCGAGGATCCGGCGCAGCGCGTCCGCCGGCGCCGACACGCAACCGGCCGTCGCCCCGCGGCCGTCGACGTGCAGGAAGATCCCGGCTCCACGGCCGCGCACGGGCCTGGCGTAGTTGAACCCGATCACCAGCGCGTGCGCGTACTGCGTCCGGTACGTCACCAGATGCTCGGACTCCGCGGCACGGCAGTCGGCCGGGCGGGGTTCGGTCCAGCGGTTGTAGGCGGCGGAGGCGAGGTCCTGGCACCACCAGGAGCTCTGTCGCACGGGACGGTACGGATACCTCGTGCCGCTCGGCGCCGGGAGCAGGCCGAAGGCGAACGGGAGACCGTACAGGCCCGTCGGCGTGGTGTTCGTGCCCTGCCGGCGCGCGGCCCCCTCGACCAGGCCGTTCGCGCCGAACCGGGCCGGGGCGGAGCCGGCGCGGACCCACCGGCCGCCGTGCAGGTCCCACCACGCGATCGTGCCCGAGACCGCACCGGGCTTCGCCGCCGCGGCGGTGATCAGCTGGGTGCCGCCGCCCGTGTCCGCCATCCGCGCCGGCAGGGGCGCCGGCCCGCCGCCGGGCGGTGCGGCGCCGAGCAGCAGCAGGGCCGGGCAGACGAGGAGAGCGGCGAGGACACGGGAGCGCATGATGCGGACGCTAGGCGAGAGCGGGGGCTCGGGCAGGCCGGGGTGGGCCGACCGTGCGCGTCACATCGGGCCGAGCGGCAACGGCAGCCCGGGCAGCCCGTCCATGCTGGTGGCGATGTGCTCCTTCTTCGCGAAGTACGCGCTGAGGGAGTCGTCGTCCTCCCGTGCGAACCGCTTGCCGTGCAGCTCGCGGTCCTCGTCGTACGTCATGAAGGGCACCGCGTACCCGCAGCTGTCCCGGACGAGTTCGGCGTGCACGACGATGATCGCGCGCAGCCCGTGCAGGGCCGGATCGATGTCGGGGAAGCGGGCGAGGAGGTCCCGGAAGCGGGGGTCGTCCCGGAAGACCGGCTCGCCCCGGCCGTGCACCCGCACGATGGTGGGCGGCCCCTGGAAGGCGCACCACATCAGCGTGATCCGGCCGTTCTCGCGCAGGTGCGCGACGGTCTCCGCGGTGGACCCGGCGAAGTCGAGGTAGGCGACGGTGTGCTCGTCGAGCACCGCGAACGAACCCTTGAGTCCTTTGGGGGAGAGGTTCACCGTGCCGTCGCCCGCCAGGGGCGCGGTCGCGGTGAAGAAGAGGGGCTGCTCCTCGATGAAGGTCCGGAGCCTGCCGTCTATGCGCTCATAGGTCTTTCCCATGTCTAACGATTATCCGGGAAAGCTTTTCGCTTGTCTAAGGAGATAAGCGGACAGCCGGTGGCCGCCCCGGTCGGCGGGTCCTCGGGGCGGCCACCACGCCTGTCACGTCACTTGTTCAGCGTGCAGGTGGCGAGGACGTTCAGCCCCTGCGGCTTGGTCCCCTGACGGCCGATCGAGATGGCGATGCGGTCGATGGTGGACTCGCGCTTGCCCTGCAGCGGGCCGAGGATCGCGTTCTGCACGAAGTTGGGGCCGCCCTGGCCGACCGTGCTCTTCAGGCGGGTGTTGGCCTCGTTGATCTGGGTCTGGAGCAGGGCGAGGTTGCGGTCGACCTCGGCCTGGGCGGAGGCGGGGACCGCCGGGAGCTGCGAGGCCACGTCCGGGCAGCTGATCGTCCCGACCGCGCCGGCGTTGCCCGCGTTGTTGTTGCCGTTGTTCGCGTTGTTCCCGGCGTTGCCGTTGTTCCCGGCGTTCGCGTTGTTGCCGTTGTTCCCCGTCGCGGGGGCGGTCGCGCCGCCGCCGGTGGCCGCGCCGCCCGCGTTGAGGGCGCACGGCGCCAGCGCGTCCAGGCCCGTCGGCTTGGCCGCCGTACGGCCGATGGCCGTGGCGATGCGGTTGACCGTCGAGACGCGCTTGTCCTTCAGCGGGCCGAGGATCGCGTTCTGCACGAAGTTGGGGCCGCCCTGGCCCACGGTGTTCTGCAGCCGCGTGTTGGCCTCCTGGATCTGCGTCTGCAGCAGGGCCAGGTTGCGGTCGACCTCGGCCTTGGCGGAGGCCGGGATCGCCGGCAGCTTCGAGGTCACGTCCGGGCACACGATCGTGCCGGGGCCGGCGGCGAGCGTCTGGGCGTTGGTCGCCCCGCTCTTGGACTCCCCGGCCAGGGCGGTGTTCACCACGACCGCACCGGTCAGAGCCACGGCGACGGCGCCGCCGATGATCGCCACGCGACGCTTGTTGTACTTCGGAAGAGCCCTGGACATGGGAATGCCTCACTTGGGTCAGGAGTGGGTGTACCAACGCGGCGCCAGCGTTCAGCGGTGAGTACGGGTAAGCGGTTGCCGTTGTTCAAGGTGTCTTCAAAAAAGCTTCGAGAAGCCGTCCGGCCCCTCGATCCGGTGAGGCCGAATTGACGAATCATGCATAGCTCTGCATACTCATGCATACACGTCGAGGTGCAGCGGTGAGGAGCAACGCAAGTGAGCAGCAACAGCGGTGACGTAAGGCTCTGGGGCGGCCGTTTCGCCGACGGTCCCGCCGAGGCCCTGGCCAAGCTGTCCGCGTCCGTCCACTTCGACTGGCGTCTCGCGCCCTACGACATCGCCGGATCCCGCGCCCACGCGCGCGTGCTGCACAAGGCGGGCCTGCTCACCGAGGACGAGCTGACCCGGATGCTCGAAGGACTCGACCGGCTCGAGGCGGACGTCGCCGACGGCTCCTTCGTGGGCACCGTCGCCGACGAGGACGTCCACACCGCCCTGGAGCGCGGACTGCTGGAGCGCCTCGGTCCCGACCTGGGCGGCAAGCTGCGCGCGGGCCGTTCCCGCAACGACCAGGTCGCCACCCTGTTCCGGATGTACCTGCGCGATCACGCCCGGATCATCGGCGGCCTGATCGCCGAGCTCCAAGAGGCCTTCATCGCTCTGGCGGAAGCCCACCCGGACGTGGCGATGCCCGGCCGCACGCACCTCCAGCACGCCCAGCCGGTCCTCTTCGCCCACCATGTCCTCGCGCACGTGCAAGCGCTGTCCCGGGACGCGGAGCGGCTGCGCCAGTGGGACGAGCGCACGGCCGTTTCGCCGTACGGCTCCGGCGCGCTGGCCGGCTCCTCCCTCGGCCTGGACCCGGAGGCGGTGGCCGAGGACCTCGGCTTCGAGCACGGCAGCGTCGGCAACTCCATCGACGGCACGGCCTCCCGCGACTTCGTCGCCGAGTTCGCCTTCATCACCGCGATGATCGGCGTGAACCTCTCCCGGATCGCCGAGGAGATCATCATCTGGAACACGAAGGAGTTCTCCTTCGTCACCCTGCACGATGCGTTCTCCACGGGTTCGTCGATCATGCCGCAGAAGAAGAACCCGGACATCGCGGAGCTGGCGCGCGGCAAGTCGGGCCGCCTGATCGGCAACCTCACCGGCCTCATGGCCACCCTCAAGGCCCTGCCCCTGGCCTACAACCGCGACCTCCAGGAGGACAAGGAGCCGGTCTTCGACTGCTGCGACCAGCTGGAGGTCCTGCTCCCCGCCTTCACCGGCATGATCGCCACCCTCACCGTGCACCGCGAGCGCATGGAGGAACTGGCCCCGGCCGGCTTCTCCCTGGCCACCGACATCGCCGAGTGGCTGGTCAAGCAGGGCGAGCCGTTCCGTGTCGCGCACGAGGTGGCCGGCGAGTGCGTCAAGGTCGCCGAGGCCGACGGCAAGGAGCTGGACGAGCTGACGGACGAGCAGTTCGCGAAGATCTCCGCCCGCCTCACCCCCGAGGTGCGCTCGGTCCTCAACGTCCCCGGCGCCCTCGCCTCCCGTGACGGCCGCGGCGGCACCGCGCCCGCAGCGGTCGCCGTCCAGCTCGCCGAGGTGAAGCAGAACGTGGCGGCCCAGCACGGGTGGGCGACGGCCAAGGACAGGCGGTAGGCGGCAGTCGCGCTGAAGAAGCAGTCCCTGCTGCGGCGCCGTTCAGTCGGCGGCCTGCGGGACCACGCCGGCTGTCGGCAGCCGACTGCCGACTGCCGGGAGTCGGGAGTCGGGAGTCGGGCGCCGAGGCCGAGGTCGTCGCGGGTTACGTTGGTCGGGAGCCGAACCGGAGCCGACCCCACGGAGCCCGCGATGCCCTTCGCCCGACTGGCCACCGCAACGACCCCCACCTGTCACATCGGCTTCGGCCTCGCCGCCGTGGGCCGCCCCGGCTACCTCACCCTCGGCCGGAACGAGGACCTCGGAGCGGACCGCAGCGTCGAGGCGTTGCGCGCCCGCACCCACGAACTCCTCGACGCGGCCTACGCCCAGGGCGTGCGCTACTTCGACGCGGCCCGCTCCTACGGCCGCTCCGAGGAGTTCCTGGCCGACTGGCTGAAGGCCAGGCCCGACGTGGACGACGTCGTCGTCGGCAGCAAGTGGGGCTACACCTACACCGCCGGCTGGACCACGGACGCCGAGCAGCACGAGGTCAAGGACCACGGCCTCGCGACCTACGAGCGCCAGCGCGCCGAGACGGCCGAGCTGCTCGGCGATCGGCTCGACCTGTACCAGATCCACTCGGTGACCCCGGACAGCCCGGCCCTCACCGACAAGGAGCTCCACGCGCGGCTGGCCGAGGCCGCCGCCCGGGGGATCACCGTCGGTTTCTCGACCAGCGGCCCCGCCCAGGCCGACGCGATCCGCGCCGCCCTGGCCGTGACGGTCGACGGGGAGCCCCTCTTCCGCACCGTCCAGTCGACGTACAACGCGCTGGAGACCTCGGCCGGCCCCGCTCTCGCCGAGGCCCACGACGCCGGGCTCACGGTGATCGTGAAGGAGGGCATGGCCAACGGCCGTCTCGCCGGCCCGCACGCGCCGGACGCCCTGAAGGCGGTCGCCGCCGATACCTCCCTCGGATGCGACGCGGTCGCTCTCGCCCTCGTTCTGCACCGCCCCTGGGCGGGAGTCGTCCTGTCCGGCGCCGCCACCGCCGCCCAGCTCGCCTCCAACCTGCACGCGGCCGTCGTCGACCTGGACGACGACCAGCTCGACCGGCTGGCCGCCCTCGCCGAGGAGCCGCGCACGTACTGGGAGCGGCGCGGGCGCCTGCCCTGGCACTGACCGTACTGGGAGCGGCGCGGGCGCCTGCCCTGGCACTGACAGCCCGACCGCCCTCGCTGCCGTCGGCCGCCCACCGCCGACCGCCGAAAACGGATGCCGACCACTTGAGGCACGTCCGCCCGGCGTGAGACAATGATGTCTCACATGGGTTACAGTCGTCTCATGGCCGTCGACCGTGACCACGTACTGCGCAGCGCAGCCGCTCTGCTGACCCGGAGATCCACCACGACGATGGACGAGGTCGCCAAGGCGGCCGGGATCAGCCGCGCCACGCTGCACCGGCACTTCGCCGGGCGTGACGCGCTCGTCCGCGCCCTGGAGGCGCTCGGCATCGCCGAGTGCGAGTCCGCCCTGGACGCGGCCCGCCTCGACGACGGCCCGGCGAGCGACGCCGTGCGCCGACTGGTCGCCGGAATCCAGTCCGCCGCCGGTCTGCTCGCCTTCCTCTACACCGAGAACCAGCTGTTCGAGGGCGAGGAGCAGCACCAGGGCTGGACCCGGATCGACGACCGGATCTCCGCTCTCTTCCGGCGCGGTCAGCTCGGCGGCGAGTTCCGCATCGACCTCACGCCGGCCTGGCTCACCGAGGCGTTGTTCGGCCTGCTGGCCTCGGGCGTCTGGATGGTGCAGAGCGGCAAGGGCGCGCCGAAGGACTTCCCGCACATGGTCGTCGAACTGCTGCTCGGCGGCGCGCTGAGGCATCCCGCAGGACCAAAGGATCCCGCACCTCGGGAACCCGCATCTCGCCATCCCGCACCACGAAGGAAGGAATCATGACCAGCACCCTGCAGCCGACGACCACGACCGAGGCGGTGAGGCGCCCCGACCGTTGGCTCGCACTCTCCGTCCTCGTGCTCGCCGTGCTGCTGGTGGCCGTCGACGCGACCGTCCTCGGCCTGGCGACCCCCTACATCAGCGAGGACCTCGCGCCTTCCGGCACCCAGCTCCTGTGGATCGGTGACGTCTACTCGTTCGTCATCGCCGGCCTGCTCGTCTCGATGGGCAGCCTCGGCGACCGCATCGGCCGCAAGCGCATCCTGCTCGCCGGGGCCACGGCGTTCGGCCTCATATCGGTCCTCAACGCCTACGCGACGAGCCCCGAGACGATGATCGCCGCCCGGGCGCTGCTCGGCGTGGCCGGCGCGACCCTGATGCCCGCCACCCTCGCCCTGATCCGCAACCTGTTCCACGACCCGCGCGAGCGCAGCCTGGCCATCGGCATCTGGGGCGCGACCGCCTCCGCCGGCACCGCCGTCGGGCCCGTCGTCGGCGGCTTCCTGCTCGAACACTTCTGGTGGGGCTCGGTCTTCCTCATCAACGTGCCGGTGATGGTCGTCCTGGTCCTCGTCGGCATCAGGACGCTCCCCGAGTCCCGCACCCCGAACCCCGGCCCGTGGGACCTGCCGAGCGTCCTGCTGTCGCTGGTCGGCATGATCGGCGTGGTGTACGCCGTCAAGGAGGCCGCCACCCACGGCCTCACCTGGGCCTCGCTGAGCGCCGGTGTGCTGGGCGCGGCGGCGCTGCTCGGCTTCGTCCGCCGCCAGCTCACCCTCCCGGCCCCCCTGCTGGACATGCGCCTCTTCCGCAACCGGGGGTTCAGCGGCGCGGTCCTGGCCGACCTGCTCACCATCCTGGGCCTGTCCGGCCTGGTGTTCTTCCTCTCTCAATACCTGCAACTCGTCCAGGGCCGCGCCCCGTTCGAGGCCGGGCTGGCCGAACTGCCCGCCGCGATCGGCGCGGTGGCGGCCGGCCTGGCGGCGGGCCGGGTCGCCCGTCGACTCTCGGTGCGGGTCGTGGTCTGCGGCGGCCTCGCGATGATCGGACTCGCTCTGGCGGCGCTGACCGCGATCGGACCGTCCACCGGCTATCCCGCGCTGGGGGCCGTTCTGCTGGTGGTCGGCGTGGGCGCCGGCTTCTCCTTCACGGTGACCGCCGACGTCATCCTCGGCTCCGTGCCGAAGGACCAGGCGGGTGCGGCGTCCGCGGTGTCCGAGACGGCGTACGAACTCGGCGCGGCCCTGGGCATCGCCGTGCTCGGCTCGATCGTGACGGGCGTCTACCGCGACTTCGCCGCCCCCGCGGGCACACCGGCGGGCGCCCACGAGTCCCTGGGCGGCGCGGTGGAGGCGGCCGGTCACATGCCGGCGACCGCGGCCGGGGAGATGCTGACGTCGGCCCGCGAGGCGTTCGTCGACGGCCTGACCATGGCGTCCGCGGTGGGCGCGGCGGTCCTGCTGGCGACGGCGACAGCGGCGTGGTTCCTGCTCAGAGGCCAGCACCTGGAAACCTCCGGCTGAGAACCCCAGCCAGAGAGCGGCAAAACGACCGCGCCCGTGATCAGGCCCGCGAGCAACGGCGCGCCCAGCGCCCGACGCACCTGCACGGGAAGCACGGCCGCCGGGTGGCGCCTTTCGGGGGCGCGGGGAACGGCGCGCCCTGCCCCCGACGTACCTGCACCTGACGCACGGGCGCAGGTGGCGCTCTTCAGGGGCGCGGAGAACGGCGCGCCCTGCCCCCGACGCACCCGCACCTGACGCCCGGCCGCAGCCCTCGGTCGTAACCGCAGCCCCAACGCACCGGCACAGGAAGCCCGGCCGCAGCCCCCGGTCGCAACCGCGGCCCCCGGTCGCGACCGCAGCCCCGGCTGCAACCGCAGTCGCCGGCGACGAAAGCCCCCGCCCGACCGCCGGAGGCCTACGCGGCTTTGGCCTTCGTGGCGTACATGTCCACGTACTCCTGCCCCGACAACCGCATGACCTCGGTCATGACCGAGTCGGTGACGGCCCGCAGCACATAGCGGTCCCGGTCCATCCCGTCGTACCGGGAGAACTCCATCGCCTCGCCGAACCGCACGGTGACCCGCCCGGGCCGGGGCATTCCCGCACCGCCCGGCTGGAGCTTGTCCGTGCCGATCATCGCGAAGGGGACGACCGGCGCCCCGGTCATCAGCGTCAGCCGGGCGATGCCGGTGCGCCCCCGGTAGAGGCGGCCGTCGGGCGACCGCGTCCCCTCGGGGTAGATGCCGAAGACCTTGCCCTCCTCCAGGATCCGACGGCCGGTCATCAGCGCGGCCACGCCTCCGCGGCCGCCGTCGCGGTCCACCGGGATCATGCCGACCCCGGTGAAGAACCAGGCCATGAGCCGGCCCTTGAGGCTCTTGCCGGTGACGTACTCGTCCTTGCCGATGAAATACACCTGCCGGTCGCAGACGAGCGGCAGGATCATGGAGTCGATGAACGTGAGGTGATTGCCCGCCAGGATGACGGGGCCGTCGCCGGGGATGTGCTCCGCGCCCTCGACCTGCGGGCGGAACATCAGGCGCATGACCGGTCCGAGCACTGCCTTGATGAGCGCGAAGCGGGACAACGAGCCCTCCGATGTCAAGGGGAAACGGTATGAGTATGTGCAGGTGAGGACGATACTCGCGGCGGCGGGCCGGACGCACATCGGGTCACCCGGGTCTTACGCACTGTTGACGTACGTGCACCTGTACGGCCGATCCGTCGTCCGTCCGTCATCCGGCCGGAATGTGGGGGCAACGCCGCGGAACAGGCGGAGCCGTGGTCCTCGCCGTCGCCCTCGCCGTCCTGCCGCTGTGCCTGCTCGGCGCCCCCGTGACGGTCCTGGCCCGCAGGGACCGCCGCCGGTTCGGGAGCCCGGACACGGCCCGTGTCGAGGCGCGGGCCGACCGCGAGCCGCGCGAGGCCTGCGGCCGGGTGCGCCTGGCGAACCGCTTCGTCGCCCAGGGCGCGCTCGGCGCCCTGCGCGACCGGGACCACCGCGACCGGGACCACCGCGACCGCCACTGACCCGCGTTCCCCCCGCCGGCCGCGCCGAACCCGTCCCACCCGACGGATCCGATGATCCGTCACATCGCGGTACGCGCTGTTCCGCACCTGGCGTAGGGGACACCCCGCACCCGCCGTACGCCACACGCCATCCCCTGTCACCCGCATGTTGGGCCCGGGGTCTCCCGACGGTCATGTTCACGCCCCTACGATCGGCCCGCACGGACGAGCCGACGGCAGGAGGCCCCATGGGCACGCAGGGCACGCAGGGCACGCAGAAGTCGAACCAGCAGGCGGGCGTGAGCGGAACCGGACGGCGGGCGCTCCTCGGCGCGGCCGTGCTCGGCGCCACCGGAGGCGTCCTCGGTCTGTCCGGCACGGCGAGAGCCGCCGAGGCGCGGCACGAGGGAGGCGGCCTCCGGAGCCTGCCGACCCCGACGGTCATTGGTCACCGCGGCGCCAGCGGCTACCGCCCCGAGCACACCCTCGGCTCCTACCAGCTCGCCCTGGACCTGGGCGCCGACATCGTCGAGGCCGGCGACCTGGTGCCCACCAGGGACGGCCACCTGGTCTGCCGTCACGAGCCGGAGATCGGCGGCACGACGGACGTCGCCGACCATCCCGAGTTCGCCGCCCGCAGGACCACGAAGGTGCTCGACGGCGTCTCCACCACCGGCTGGTTCACCGAGGACTTCACCCTCGCCGAACTGAAGACCCTGCGTGCGATCGAGCGCATCCCGGCCAACCGCCCGCACAACACGCTCTACGACGGGCGCTGGGAGATCCCCACCTTCGAGGAAGTCCTGAAGTGGCAGGACGAACAGACCCGCAAGCGCGGCAAGCAGGTGTGGATCTACCCCGAGACCAAGCACCCCACCTACTTCCGCAGGCTCGGGCTGGGCCTGGAGGAGCGGGTCGCGAAACTGCTGCACCGGCACGGCAAGGACAGGAAGAACTCACCGGTCGTCCTGCAGTCCTTCGAGCCCACCAGCATCCAGCGGCTGAACGAACTGGTGGACAACCCCCTGGTGGTGCTGCTGTCCACCGCGGACTCCCGCCCCTGGGACTTCGTCGAGGCGGGCGACCCGCGCACGGTCGCGGACCTGATCACCCGCTCCGGCCTGCGCGAGATCGCGGGGTACGCCCAGGGCATCGGCCCCACCCTCGACCTCGTCATCCCGAAGGACGCGGCCGGCCGGCTCACCAAGCCGACCAGCCTGGTCAAGGACGCCCACGCGGTCGGCCTGATCCTGCACCCCTACACCATGCGCAACGAGAACCCCTTCCTGCCCGCGGACTTCCGCAAGGGCGCCGACGCGGACGCCTACGGCGACTCCTTCGCCGCGTTCCGCACCTACTTCGCGACCGGCATCGACGGGGTCTTCACGGACAACCCGGACACGGGAGTGCTCGCCCGCGCCGACTTCGTCAACGGCTGAGTCCTCGTTGGAGTGACAGTCGGCCGCCCGGGCAACCGGCCGCCCGGGCGGCCGCATCGTCCGGCACATGACGCACGACCTGCTCACCGCCCTGCGCCCGCTCCTCACCGCGGAGGCCTCCGCCGAGGCCCACGCCGCCGGCGCCGAACCCGGAGACCTGGAACAGGCGGTATGGCTCCGTCTCCTGGAGCACCTCGCCACCGACGGACCGCCGCGCGACCCGCAGCGCTGGCTGCGCCGGGCCGTGCGCGCCGAGGCCCGCCGCACCCGCCGTACGGTCCGCCGTGAACAGCCGTACGCGACCGACCCGGCCGACGACGCGGAACGCGGTCCCGAGCAGCTCGCCCTCACCGCCGCCCGCCACCGCGCCCTGCGGGAGGCTGTGCACCGTCTGCCGGGCCGCTGCTCCCGTCTCCTGCAGGCCCTGCTGTCGCCGGAGGACCTCACCTACCGGGAGATCGCGGGGGAGTTGGGTATCTCACAGGGCAGTCTCGGACCGGAACGTTCCCGATGTCTGGGATGTCTGCGGCGTTTGCTGCCGCCGGAGGTTGCGGCCCGCGAAGGGCGGGGATAGGAGTGAGGGACCACAGGCGATCAGGTGAGCGGGAGGCGTGCGCACATGGGCATGAGCGTGACCATCTCGGTGGCGAGCGAGCAGGACACCGAGCAGATCTTCAGGCTGCAGTACCTGTGCTTCCAGAGCGAAGCCGCGCTGTACGGCAACTACCGCATCGCCCCGCTCGTCCAGACCCTGGCGTCGGTGCGGGAGGAACTCGCCACCGACTGCGTCTTCGTGGCCCGGCTGGGCGACGAGGTGGTCGGCTGCGTACGCGGCAACCTGACCGAGGACGGCGCCGCGGCCATCGGCAAGCTCTGCGTCCACCCGCGCCTGCAGGGCCACGGCATCGGCGCCAGGCTGTTGCGCGCCGCCGAGTCGGCCCTGTCCGAGGAGCGCGGCGCCAAGAAGTTCCGCCTCTTCACCGGCCACCGCAGCGAGGGCAACCTCCGCCTCTACCGCCGCGTCGGCTACCAGACCGTCGGCACCTCCCAGGGCGCGGACGGCGTGCCGATGATCGTCCTGGAGAAGCAGGCGGGGGAGTACGCGGCTACCGCGTAGCGGCGGTCCGGGACCGCCGCAGCCAGTACAGCGCGGACAGCGGCAGCAGGACCGGGATGAAGACGTATCCCATCCCGTACTGCGACCACACGGTCGAGTCGGGGAAGGCCGACGGCTCGACCAGCGTCCAGGTACCCACGATCAGCACACCCGCGAGCTCGGCGGCGCAGCAGATCTGCGCCGCCCTGCGGGCCGTCTCCCCGCCGCGCACCAGCGAGTACGTGATGAATCCGTACACCACGCCCGCCACCGCCGACAGCGAGTACGCCAGCGGCGCCCGGTCGAATTCGGTGGCGATCTGGTACGCCGACCGGGACACCGCCCCGACCACCATCACGCCGTAGAACCACACCAGCAGCAGCCCGGGCCCGCTGATCAGCCGGCCCGGCTTCTCCTGCGTCGCCGTCATCTCAGCCTCCCCAGATGTCGAAGAGCCGCACCTCGAGCACGGCGAGCACCACGCCGGCCGCGGCGACCGTCACGGAACCCCAGCGGGTCCGCTCGGCGAGCGACATGAAGCCCGCCGTCGGAACGCAGGCGAACGCCCCCAGCAGATACGCCACGAAGATCGTCGTGCCCTGCTCCGGCTTCTCGCCCCGCGTCAGCTGCACGATCCCGACCACCAGCTGGACCACGGCCAGCAGCGAGACCACGGCCATCCCGATGAAGTGCCAGTCCTTCGTCGGCTGGTCACGGTAGGCGGCCCAGCCGCACCAGGCGGCGAGGAGCAACGCGGCGACGCCGGTCGCCAGCGTCAGGGCATCAAGCATGCAGCGACCTTATTACGCCCGAATCGGCCCCTGGTGGTCGCCCCCGCGGCCCGACGCGGGGTCGCGACCATGACGAGCCGGACGGTCCCCGCGCAGGCCCTCCTCATCGACAACGACGGCACACTGGTCTCCACCCCCGCCTCTGTCGGGCGCGGCTGGACGCGGTGGGCGCGCGAGTACGGGATCACCGCCGAGGACCTCGCCCGGACCGAGCTGCACGGCCGCCCCCGCCGTGCAGGTGGTCGCCGATCTGCTGCCGAGCAGGTCGACGCCGCCGTGCGGGACGCCGTCCACCTCCAGCCGTCCGACGCGGGCGACGGCCTCGGCGACCCGCTGCCGCGCACGGCTCGACCCGCGCTCGGGGATGCCCATCGCGGCACCGCCGACGACGTCGACCGCGCCGAGCCCGACCCGCAGTCCTGTCTGCTCGCCGCCCGCCGACTCGGCGTCGACCCGGGCCGCTGCGCCGTCTTCGCGGACCCGCCGGCCGGCCTGGCGGCGGGGCGGCCCGTCGGCATGACGACCGTGGCGTTGGCCACAACCCACCAGCCCCACGAGCTCGACGCCGATCTCGTGGTGCCGGACCCCCGCCCTGTCGGCGCTGGTCACCGACGGGGCCGTGGAGATCTCCGTCCGACGCTGACCCGCGTCCGGACGCCGTCCAGGCGTGTCCAGCATGCGGACACGCCGGTCCCCGTCAGGACCGTACTTCTGCTTTACTGATGCTCATGACCACGACGAGCCGCCGCACCCCTGCGACCGAGGCGACCATGACGCCCGGTGCTCGTTGTCTGTGTCGAATGTGCGCCTTCTAGAGGGCCCCCGCACCACCCCCGAGCTCGCGCCCCGAAGCGAGCCGCCGTGGCAGGTCCGTACGCCGCACGCACGCCGTACATGATCTGAGCCGCGCCCGCGCACAGGTTTCTCCCCGGTCTCCCGCCACAGCGAGAACCGTGTCGCGTCCTGACAGCCTGCATCCGTGCGCCCGGGCACACCCACGCCCGCGCACTCGACAGTGACGGATACCCCCACGTGATCACCACCACGGGCCTGAGCAAGGTCTACCGCTCGCGCGGCCGTGCGGTCACCGCCCTCGACGGCGTCGACCTGCACGTCCGCGAAGGCGAGGTGTACGGCGTCATCGGCCAGTCCGGCGCCGGCAAGTCCTCGCTCATCCGCTGCATCAACCTCCTGGAGCGCCCCACCGCCGGCACGGTCACCGTCGCCGGACAGGACCTCACCGCGCTGGCCGGCCGCGGACCGCGCGCCGGCAGGGAGCTGCGGCAGGCGCGCAGCCGCATCGGCATGGTCTTCCAGCACTTCAACCTGTTGTCCACCCGGACCGTGCAGGACAACGTGGAACTGCCCCTGGAGATCCTCGGCGTCTCGCGGACCGAACGTTCCCGCAAGGCGCTGGAGCTGCTCGACCTGGTCGGCCTATCCGACAAGGCGAAGTCCTACCCCGCCCAGCTCTCCGGCGGTCAGAAGCAGCGCGTCGGCATCGCCCGCGCCCTGGCCGGCGACCCGAAGGTGCTCCTGTCCGACGAGGCCACCAGCGCACTCGACCCGGAGACCACCCGCTCCATCCTCCAGCTGCTGCGCGACCTCAACCGGCAGCTGGGCCTGACCGTCCTGCTCATCACCCACGAGATGGACGTGGTGAAGTCGATCTGCGACTCCGCCGCGCTCATGGAGAACGGCCGCGTCGTCGAGTCCGGCACCGTCAGCGAGCTGCTGGCCACCCCCGGCTCCGAACTGGCCGCCGCGCTCTTCCCGGTCGGCGGAGAGGCCACCGCCGACGACCGCACGGTCGTCGACGTCACCTTCCACGGCGAGGCCGCCACCCAGCCCGTCGTCTCCCAGCTGTCGCGCACCTACAACATCGACATCTCGATCCTCGGCGCCGCCATCGACACCGTCGGCGGCCTGCAGATCGGCCGCATGCGCATCGAGCTGCCCGGCCGCTACGAGGACAACGTGGTGCCCATCGGCTTCCTGCGCGAACGGGGCCTGCAGATCGACGTCGTGGACAGCGCGGCCCGGGACGCCGCGCTGCTGAAGGAGGACGCCAAGTGACCTGGTCCGAGATGCAGCCCCTGCTGTCCCAGGCGTGTTGGGACACCCTCTACATGGTCGGCTGGTCCACGCTCATCGCCGTCGTCGGCGGCCTGCCGCTCGGCGTCCTGCTGGTCCTGACCGACCGGGGCGGCCTGTTGCAGAACTCCGTCGCCAACAAGGTGCTCGGGCAGACCGTGAACATCGCCCGCTCGATGCCCTTCATCATCCTGATGGTCGCGCTGATGAACTTCACGCGCACCATCACCGGGACGACCATCGGTCGCGAGGCCGCGATCGTGCCGCTCGCCATCGGCGCCATCCCGTTCTTCGCACGCCTGGTCGAGACGGCCGTCCGCGAAGTGGACGGGGGACTCGTCGAGGCCGTGCAGGCGATGGGCGGCAACACCTGGACCATCGTGCGCAAGGTCCTCGTCCCGGAGGCCCTGCCCTCCCTCATCGCCGGCACCACCACCACGATCGTCGCGCTCATCGGCTACTCCGCCATGGCCGGCACGGTCGGCGCCGGCGGCCTCGGCGACATCGCCATCCGCTACGGCTACCAGCGCTTCGAGACCCAGCTGATGTGGATCACGGTGGCGATCCTCGCCGTCGTCATCGCGCTCATCCAGTTCGCGGGCGACTACGCGGCCCGCTCCCTGCACCGCCGCGGCGGCCGCTCGGGCCCGGCGCCGAAGCTCCGCCTCCTGAAGGCGAAGGAGCCGGCGGCCGCGGACATCAGCAAGATCGCCTGAGCCCGCCCAGGGCCACCCCACCGACTCCCCGCACACCCCACGCGGGGCCGCTACACCCTCAGGAAAGGCACTTTTCGTGCGTAACACCGCAAAGCTCACCACCGCAGTCCTCGCCGTCGGCGCCCTCACCCTGGGGCTCAGCGCCTGCGGCTCGGACAAGGACTCCGGCTCCGCCTCCGACGCCGGCGGCCCGCTGGTCGTCGCCGCGAGCCCGACCCCGCACGCCGAGATCCTGAACTTCGTCAAGGACAAGCTGGCGAAGAAGGCGGGACTCGACCTGGAGGTCAAGGAGTTCACCGACTACGTCACGCCGAACACGGCGACGGAGGACGGCTCGGTCGACGCCAACTACTTCCAGAACCAGCCGTACCTCGACGACTTCAACAAGAAGAACGGCACCCACATCGTGCCCGTCGTCACCGTCCACCTGGAGCCGCTCGGCCTCTACTCCCACAAGGTCAAGAGTGCCGACGCCCTGAAGAGCGGCGCGACGGTCGCCGTCCCGAACGACAGCGTCAACGAGGCCCGCGCCCTCAAGCTGCTCGCCGCGAACAAGCTCATCACCATCAAGGACGGCGTGGGCAACGACGCGACCCCTGCGGACATCACCGCGAACCCGAAGAAGCTCAAGTTCAAGGAGCTGGAGGCGGCCCAGACCCCGCGCTCCCTGGACGACGTGGACGCCGCCGTCATCAACGGCAACTACGCCATCGAGGCCGACCTGAAGCCCGCTTCGGACGCCCTCGTCCTGGAGTCCGCCACGGACAACCCGTACGGCAACTTCCTCGCCGTCAAGGACGGCCACAAGGACGACCCGCGGGTGAAGAAGCTCGCCGAGCTCCTCACCTCCGCCGAGGTCAAGAAGTTCATCCAGGACAAGTACGACGGTTCCGTCATCGCCTCCTTCTGAACACACCGGCCGGCCTGGGGACCGGTGGCCGCGCACGGGGTCCGCACTGCCGTCCGGTGCGGACCCCGTGGTGTGGTTCCGGCGGACATGCTGCATGCTGGGCAGTTCAGCGGGCCCTGACGGGTCGGCAGGTTCACGAGGTCCCGAAGGTTACGGAGCGGCGCATGACGAGCACCTTCCCCACCATCTCCATCAGCACGGAGCGGTTGGTGCTGCGCCCCCTCGACGAGGACGACGTCCCCGCCCTGGCCGACATGATGAACGACGAGCAGGTCGGGGCCTGGACCGCCGTGCCGCAGCCCTTCGACGAGGCGGCCGCCCGCCGCTGGATCACCGAGCACGCGCCCGCCGAACGCGCCGCGGGCCGCGGCCTCGACCTCGCCGTCACCGAGTTCCTCACCCAGCGCCTGGTCGGCGTCGTCCAGCTGGCCAAGACCAACTGGCACGTCCGCTCCACCGAGCTGTCGTACATCATCGGCCCCTGGGCGCGCGGCGAGGGCTACGCCTCCGAGGCGGCGCTGGCCACCGCCCAGTGGCTGCTCACCGACCAGAAGTTCGAACGCATCGAGCTGCGCACGGCCGCCGACAACACCGCCTCCCAGCAGGTCGCCCAGAAGATCGGGTGCATCAGCGAGGGCGTGCTGCGCGGCGCCTGCATAGCGCGCGTCCGCGCCGAGGACGGCGGGTGGAGCGAGGTGCGCACCGACTACATCGTGTGGAGCCTCCTCCCGGAGGACCTGGACGGCGGCGGGGAGCACTTCGCGGAGAGCGGCGGTTTCACCTCGTACTCCGACTGGAACTGACCCCGGGGCCACCGCCCTCCCCGGACGCCCCGACCAGGTACCCTCACGGGGCCCGCTGCCTGCGTGAACCCGGGGGAGACTGACGAGATGGCCGACCGCGTCACCGTGATCGGCTGGGACGGCTCGCCGCTGACCGCCGCGGCCCGCTCCGCTCTGGGCGCCGCCACGCTGGTGGCCGGCGCCGCCCACCATCTGACCCTGCCCGAGGTGCCGCCCGCCGCGGACCGCATCCGGCTCGGCAGCGTAGCCCTGGCCGCCCGCCGCATCGCCGGCCACCGCGGCACCGCCGTCGTGATCGCCGACGGCGACCCGGGCTTCTTCGGCGTCGTACGGGCCCTGCGCGCACCCGAGTTCGGCCTGGAGGTCGAGGTCGTCCCCGCCGTCTCGGCCGTGGCCGCCGCCTTCGCCCGGGCCGGCATGCCCTGGGACGACGCCCAGGTGGTCGTCGCCCACCGGCGCACCCTGCGCCGCGCGGTGAACGTGTGCCGCGCCCACCCCAAGGTCGCCGTCCTGACCTCTCCGGGGGCCGGCCCCGCCGAGCTCGGCCTGCTGATGGAAGGCGTGCACCGCACCTTCGTGATCTGCGAGGAACTCGGCACCGACCGCGAGCAGGTCAGCGTCGTCACCTCCGACAAGGCCGCCGACCACACCTGGCGCGATCCCAACGTCGTCATCGTCATCGGCGGCCCCACCGGTCAGATCGTCTCCGGCGACGGCGGCTGGATCGCCGGCCGCGACCCCGGCGTCGGCCCGCGCGGCTGGGCGCTGTCCGGCGAGGCGTACGGCGGCGGGCTCGGCGAGGGGGAGGCGCCGCTGCTGCGCGCGGCCCAACTCGCCCGACTGGGCCCGCGCGTGGGCGACCTCGTCTGGGACATCGGCTGCGGCAGCGGCGCCTTCGCGACCGAGGCCGCCCGGGCGGGCGCCGCCGTCATCGCCGTCGACCGGGACCTGGAGGCCTGCGCCCGCACCGACGCCGCCGCGCGCCGCCACGGGGTCCAGCTCCAGATCGTCCACGGCGGGGCCCCGCACGTCCTGGAGGACCTGCCCGAACCGGACGTCGTCCGGGTCGGCGGCGGGGGAACGGCCGTGGTCTCCGCGGTCGTCGACCGCCGCCCGCAGCGCATCGTCACCCACGCCGCGACCCGCGACGCGGCCGAACGCGTGGGCCGCGACCTTTCCGAACACGGTTACGGCGTCGAGTGCGCCCTCGTCCAGTCCGTCGAACTCGACACGCGGGACTGGACGGAGACGGAGCGGAGCGTCGCGTTCCTGCTCACCGGGGTTCTCGCCGACCGCCGACCGTGACCGGGTCCGCCCTCCCCGTGATCCTGTTGTCGTACCGCGCGCGGTAGGCTGGCCGATCGTCGTACCGCTTCCGTTCGCCCGGCGCTTCGTCGGTCAATGTCCGGAAAACACCTCCCTTTTGGGTTGGGTGTGGTACGGCAGAACCGGAGGACGCGCAACGTGGCGCAGTCCACAGCGGAGCCTCGCCGATCAAGCTGTCGCGAGGCGACGACGGCCGGGACAATGCCACTGAATGGCTTTGTCGCTTTTTCGGGCGGGTCGCTCGTGCCGCTGGGCACGGACGCTCGTTCTTCACTACGGGGCGGTCGGTGCGCCTCTCCGGGTGAGCCGGCCGTAGAAGCACTAACCGATGGGCGAGGGGTACGCATGACGGACACCGGCCAGGTCCCGGGCGAGGGGCTGCCGGAGAGCGCAGGCATGGTGGAGCAGCCGGGCGCCCCCGCGCACGGTGCGTACACCTACCTCTCCGAGACCACCGCCGAGGACGAAGACCTGTTGCTGCTGCCGGGCGCCCAGAGTGCGTGGGGCAACGAGGTGGCGCCGCCCGCGCCGGAACCGGTGGTCGAGGCGGTCCACGAGCCCGGTCCGCACGAGACGGCCGGCCGCGACAGCGGTTCGGTCGATCTCAGCGCCGTCCGCCTTCCCGGCCCGTCGACGCCCCAGGCGACCCCGCGACGCCCCCTGCACCTCGGTCCGCCGATCCCCGACGCCTCCGCCAGCCCGGTCCGCTCGCTCGCCGACCGCGGCCCCGCGGGCGTGCCGGTGCGCCAGCCCGGTCCGTCGGCGTCCGGGCCCGAGTACCCCGACGTCCCGCAGCTGCTGGAGATGCCCCCGCAGGGCGCGTCCCCCTGGGGTGCGGCATCGCCCACGGCCCAGGCGCCGGCCGCTTCCGCCGGGCCGGCCGGGGAGTCGGTTGTTCCGGCGGCGGTAGCGGAGACGCGGCAGGCCGAGCCGGTGGGCGTGGCCCAGGCCGTGGTGGCCCGCGTCGCCACCGAGGCCGTCGCGGCGAGCGCCCCGCAGGAGACCCACGAGCCCGAGGCGGCGCAGGAGAGCCGGTCCGCCCGGGGCTACGGACTCGTCGACCCCGGTGAGCTGCTCGGCGCGGCGATGATGGCCGAGGCCCAGCAGGGCCCCGCCGACGACGACCAGGCGGCGGACGCCGCCGTGGCCGCCGTCGAACAGCCGGGGGAAGCGGCGCAGGCGCCTACGCCGGAGACCGCGGAAGGCCCCGAGCGCGCGCCCGCCGAACAGTCGGCCGGCGCCCCGGAGGCCGCCCGGCCCACCGACGTCGAGAACGTCACCGACGCCGCCGAGCCCGCACAGCCCGCCGAGCCGGCACAGCCTGCCGAGCCAGTTCGGGCCCAGGCCGCCGAGTCGGCACAGCCTGCCGAGCTGGCACAGCCCCCACAGTCTGCCGAGCCGGCCCAGCCTGCCGAGCCGGCCCAGCCGGCCCAGCCTGCCGAGCTGGCAGAGCCTGCCGAGCCGGCCCAGGCCGCCGAGTCGGCCCAGCCCGCACACCCTGCCGAGCTGGCACAGCCCGCACAGTCTGTCGAGTCGGCCCAGCCTGCCCCTGCCGAGCCGGCCCAGCCTGCCGAGCCCGCACAGCCCGCTGAGCCGGTCGCCGCCGACCCGGCCGAGACGCCTGAGGCGGTCGAGGAAGCGGAGCCGGCGGAGACCGTCGTGCCCGACCCGACCGAGACCCCCGCGACGGACCCGACCGCCGCCGAAGCGGCCGAGCCGGCGGCGGCGAGCCCTGTCGAAGAGCAAGCGTCCCCGCAGCCCCAGGAGCCTCTGGAGCCGCAGGGGTCCCAGGAGCCCGTCGTGGTCCCCGACGAGCCCTCCGCGGACCGCCCCGAAGCCTTCGAGACGTCGGAGACGCCCGCGGCCGAATCCGAGGCGGTCACGGTCGCCGACGTCGTCCACGAACCCGAGCCCGAGGCCGTACCGGTCCCCGACCCGGCCGTGACCCCCGAAGCACCGGAGCCGACGGCGTCCGCGGAGGAGCCGCCCGCCGCCCACACCGCTGAGGTCCCCGAGGTCCCCGAGACCGGGGTCGTCCCCGACCCGGTGGTCCCCGACCCCACGCCCCTCGAGGTCGCGGCGGAGCCCGTGGTGGTGCAGGCCGTTCAGCCCGCCCCCGGGATCGAGCCGCAGCCGCAGCCGCAGGCGGAAGAGTCGGACCAGGCTCCCGCACCCGCCGTGGACGCCGTCCAGAGCGCGGACGGGGCATCCCACACCGCGGACGCCGACGCGTCCGCCACGGACACGACCCCCTCGCAGGAGCCGGAGCCGGAAACCGTCCCCGTGGCGGCCAACGCCCAGCCGGAGCCGGCGACAGCCCTCGTGGAGCCCCCGGCGGACACAGCGGACATGGCCGAGACGGCGCAAACGGCAGAGGCGGCCCAGCCGTCCCGGCCCGCAGAGTCCGTCGAAGCGGCTCCCGCGCCCGCCGTCGTCCCCGAGCCCGTCGTGCCCCTCGTGGTCGACGCCCCGCCCGCCGCGCACCCGCAGCCCGTGCAGGCCGCGCCGACCGCCGCCCAGCAGGCCGCCCCCCAGCCGTCCGCCGACGAGTCCGACGCCGCACTCCCGCACGCAGCCGCTCCCATGGCCCCCTCGCCGGTCCAGGCCGGTCCGGAGCAGCCCGTGGCGGTCCAGCCGCTGGGCCGGTTCGTGCCGGTCGAAGGCACGGCGGCTACCGCTGCGCACCTCGCCGCGGCCCCGCCGCACGGCCCCGTGATCCCCGCGCCGGAGCAGCCGTCCCCCGAGGCGGAGGACGGGCCGGCTGTCGAGGTTCAGGAGGCCGAGGCGGTCGCCGCCCTTCCCGAGGCCCCGGTTCCGGTCCCCGCCCCTCGCGGCGGCGACCCGGTCGCGGCCCCCGCCCTCGCGACCGCGGAGCGCGAGACCGTCGTCGACCCCGAAGTCGCCCAGAACCCGGAGGACCTGCGGACCAGGGCCGCCGACGAGGAAGAGAGCCGGGCCGCCGCGGTGGAAGAAGCGCCACAGTCCACCGGCCCGGCCGCGCCCGCGTACAACGACGCCGAGCGCGAGGCCGTCCTGAAGGTCATGCGCGAGCGCCGGGACATCCGCAACGGCTTCCGCGGCGATCCGATCCCGCACGAGGTGCTGCTGCGCGTCCTGGAGGCCGCTCACACCGCGCCCTCCGTGGGCCACTCCCAGCCCTGGGACTTCGTGGTCATCCGCTCGGCCGACACCCGGCGCGCGATGCACGAACTGGCGACGCGTCAGCGCGACGCGTACGCGAAGTCGCTGCCCAAGGGGCGGGCCAAGCAGTTCAAGGAACTGAAGATCGAGGCCATCCTCGACACCCCGGTGAACATCGTGGTCACCGCCGACCCGACCCGCGGCGGCCGGCACACCCTGGGCCGTCACACCCAGCCGCAGATGGCGCCGTACTCCTCCGCGCTCGCGGTCGAGAACCTCTGGCTCGCCGCCCGCGCCGAGGGCCTCGGCGTCGGCTGGGTCAGCTTCTTCGACGAGCGGGAGATGGTCCGCGCGCTGGGCCTGCCCGAGCACCTCGATGTGGTCGCCTACCTCTGCGTCGGCTACGTCGACGAGTTCCCGGACGAGCCCGAGCTGATGCAGGCCGGGTGGGCCAAGCGCCGCCCGCTGTCATGGGTCGTCCACGAGGAGACGTACGGCCGTCGCGCGCTGCCCGGCGAGGACCCGCACGACCTGCTCGCCGAGACCGTCGCCAGTGTCCGACCGCTGGACGCCAAGGCGCTCGGCGAGGCCTGGGAGCGGCAGAAGCGGATGACCAAGCCGGCCGGCGCGCTCGGCATGCTGGAGATCATCTCCGCGCAGCTGTCCGGCCTGTCCCGGCAGTGCCCGCCGCCGATCCCGGAGCCCGCGGCCGTCGCGATCTTCGCCGGCGACCACGGCGTGCACGCGCAGGGCGTCACCCCGTGGCCGCAGGAGGTGACGGCCCAGATGGTCGCCAACTTCCTCGGCGGGGGAGCGGTCTGCAACGCCTTCGCCACCCAGGTCGGCGCCGAGGTCTGCGTGGTCGACGTCGGCGTGGCCGCCGATCTGCCCGGCACCCCCGGTCTGCTGCCCCGCAAGATCCGCGCCGGGACGTCCGACATGACCACCGGCCCCGCGATGACCCGCGAGGAGGCCAAGCAGGCGATCGAGGTCGGCATCGAGACGGCCCGCGATCTGGTCGCGGCCGGCAACAAGGCGCTGCTCACCGGGGAGATGGGCATCGCGAACACCACCGCGTCCGCCGCCCTGATCTCCGTGTTCACGGGCGCCGACCCGGCCGAGGTCACCGGCCGGGGGACCGGCATCAACGACGAGACGCTCGCCCGCAAGACCGAGGTCGTCCGACGCGCGCTGGACCTCCACCAGCCGGACCCGGCCGACCCGATCGGCGTCCTCGCCGCGATCGGCGGCTTCGAACACGCGGCCATGGTCGGCCTGCTGCTGGGCGGCGCCTCCCTGCGCACGCCCGTGATCCTGGACGGCGTCAGCGCCGGCGCGGCCGCCCTGGTCGCCCGCGCGATCGCCCCCGAGGTGCTCGCCGCCTGCATCGCGGGCCACCGCAGTGCGGAGCCCGGCCATGTGGCAGCCCTCAACAAGCTGGGTCTGCGCCCCCTGGTCGACCTGGACCTGCGTCTGGGCGAGGGCACGGGCGCGCTGCTGGCCCTGCCGCTGGTGCAGAGCACGGCCCGCGCCATGCACGAGGTCGCGACGTTCGACTCGGCGGGTGTGACCGAGAAGTAGCGCCCCGCTCCGGGGCCGGCGGGCATGCGCTTGTGCTGCCCCCCGGCCCCGCCGCATGCTGAAGCCACCTCTAAAATGCGCACGTCAGGGCCGCTCCAGAGCCGCAGCGCCCGCCCACTGCTCTCTGCCCGTACGAGGAGCCGCACCCTCATGGCCGAACACCCCGCCTACCCCGTAGGTCTCCGTCTCGCCGGCCGCAGGGTCGTCGTCCTCGGCGGCGGCCAGGTCGCCCAGCGCCGCCTGCCCGCCCTGATCGCGGCGGGCGCGGACGTGCACCTCGTGTCGCCCGAGGCGACCCCGTCCGTCGAGGCGATGGCGGACGCGGGCGAGCTCCTGTGGTCGAAGCGCCCCTACGCCGAGGGCGACCTCGCCGCGGCGTGGTACGCCCTGATCGCGACCAGCGACCCGGACGCCAACCGGCGGGCCTCCGCCGAGGCGGAGGCGCACCGCGTCTGGTGCGTGCGCTCCGACGACGCCGACGCCGCCACCGCCTGGACCCCGGCCACCGGCCACAGCGAGGGCGTCACGGTCGCCGTCCTCACCACGCAGGCCAGCGGCCGCGACCCCCGCCACACGGCGGCCGTCCGCGACGCCGTCGTCGAGGGCCTGCGCGACGGCACCCTCGTGGCCCCCCACCACCGCACCCGCACCCCGGGCGTGGCCCTCGTCGGCGGCGGCCCGGGTGACCCGGACCTGATCACGGTGCGCGGCCGCCGCCTGCTCGCCGAGGCGGACGTCGTCATCGCCGACCGGCTGGGCCCGCGTGACCTCCTCGCCGAACTTCCGCCGCACGTCGAGGTGATCGACGCGGCGAAGATCCCCTACGGCCGGTACATGGCGCAGGAGGCCATCAACAACGCGCTCATCGAGCACGCCCAGCAGGGCAAGTCGGTCGTCCGCCTCAAGGGCGGCGACCCGTACGTCTTCGGCCGCGGCATGGAGGAACTCCAGGCGCTCGCCGAGGCGGGCATCGCCTGCACGGTCGTGCCGGGCATCTCCAGTTCGATCTCGGTGCCGGGCGCGGCCGGCATCCCGGTCACCCATCGGGGAGTCGCCCATGAGTTCACGGTGGTCAGCGGGCATGTCGCCCCCGACGACGACCGCTCCCTGGTCGACTGGCCGTCCCTCGCCAAGCTCACCGGCACGCTGGTGGTCCTGATGGGGGTCGACAAGATCGGGAAGATCGCCGACACGCTCGTCGCACACGGAAAGTCGCCCGACACCCCGGTCGCCCTGGTCCAGGAGGGCACGACGGCCGCCCAGCGACGCGTGGACGCCACCCTCGCCACGGTCGCCGAGAGGGTACGCGCCGAGGAGGTCAGGCCCCCGGCGGTGATCGTCATCGGCGCGGTCGTCGCCGTCGGCCCGCCGACCTCTGAGTAACCGCGGGTAACACAACCGTTCCGAGCCGTTGGCACCACACCCAGGACAAGGCAGTATCACCCTGTGGCCGATCTCATCACCGTTGACGATCCCGACGACCCGCGCCTGCGCGACTACACCGGCCTGACCGACGTCGAGCTGCGCCGCAGACGCGAGCCCGCCGAGGGCCTGTTCATCGCCGAGGGCGAGAAGGTCATCCGCCGGGCCAAGGGCGCCGGGTACGAGATGCGCTCGATGCTCCTCTCCGCCAAGTGGGTCGACGTCATGCGCGACGTCATCGACGAACTCCCGGCGCCGGTCTACGCCGTCAGCCCTGAGCTCGCCGAACGGGTCACCGGCTACCACGTCCACCGCGGCGCGCTGGCCTCCATGCAGCGCAAACCGCTGCCGACAGCCGCCGAACTCCTGCAGACCGCCCGCCGGGTCGTCGTCATGGAGTCGGTCAACGACCACACCAACATCGGCGCGATCTTCCGCTCGGCGGCGGCCCTCGGCATGGACGCCGTGCTGCTCTCCCCGGACTGCGCCGACCCCCTCTACCGCCGCAGCGTGAAGGTGTCGATGGGCGCGGTCTTCTCGGTGCCGTACGCCCGGCTCGACAGCTGGCCCAAGAGCCTGGACTCGGTCCGCGAGGCCGGCTTCGCCCTGCTGGCGCTCACCCCGGACGAGAAGGCCCGCAGCCTGGACGAGGCGGCTCCGCACCGCATGGACCGGGTGGCCCTCATGCTCGGCGCGGAGGGCGACGGCCTCTCCACCCAGGCACTGGTCGCCGCCGACGAGTGGGTCCGCATCCCGATGTCCCACGGCGTCGACTCGCTCAACGTGGGCGCGGCGGCGGCGGTCGCCTTCTACGCGGTGGCCACGGGCCGGCCGCAGACCTAGCCCCGGTGGGGCCTGTCGTTTGGATCAGTTCGAGCGGGAGGGGCCCCACCGCGTCGACTCCGCCGGTTCCCGGCCCGGGCGCGTGGGGCCGGTCCCTCGGGCCGCGACGGCGGTCCCCCTCCTCCGCCTTGCAGGTGCACGCACCAAGCCCCGCTCACGGCGGTGACCAGGACCGTCGGACTCCCGCAGCCTGATCCGAACGACAGTCCCCGGCGGGCTTCCGTCCGGAGCCGGACCGCGCCTCGACTCTCGGCAGGGCTCGCAAGCGCCTGCCGCCGCGTGTCCGGCGGACCCGGTCAGTCCCCGAGCGGGCCCGGCCCGTCGAGTCCGCTCAAGCGGTGCGGGCTGTCCGGCCCGTCCGTCGCCGGGCGTACGTGCTCCTGCTGGCGCCGGACGACGCCGTCCTGCACGCCGAGTCCGCGCGCGGGACCCTCGCAGCCCTGGACGACGGCGATGCCGAGCGCCACGAACAGCGTCACCACGACGAACACGAAGATCCGCTGACGCAGCAGCCGCGGGTTGGCCGGCCGCCGCCCGGTCCCCGTGTTCCTCGGCCCCGGACGGCCGGCCCCGCCGCGCGGCGCGGGCCTGCCCCCGTTGCCGGGACGGGTGGTGCGCGAGCCGGGAGCGGGCCGGGCCCCGGAC
>NZ_JBHVYK010000006.1:59442-152666 GCF_042880855.1 Streptomyces sp. NPDC058291 | reverse complement strand
CGCCCTCCACCGTCGTCAGCCACAGCTTCACATAGCGTTCCACGTCCACGTCCAACGCCACGTCCACCCGGGCCTGTTCGCGGGCGCCCTCGTGGATCTCGGACTCGCCGGGGCGCGGGCGGCGGTCGACGACCGTCTGGCCGCGGGCCGGACCGGGCGCGAGAGCCACCTCGACCGGGAGCAGCTCGGTGGTCAGGCCCGCCGGGTCGGCCACCGCGCAGACCGCGCCCGCGTCGCCGAGCCCGCCGGTGGGCGTGGGGTCGCCCGAGGTCGCCGGGTCGCGGTGGGCGAGCAGTTCGCCGGCCAGCCGCAGTCGGGGCTCCGGGCTCGCCCGCAGCCGGCCCACGTCCGTCGCCGGGACCAGGACCCGCTTGAAGACGTCCAGCCCGTACATCGTGATCGGCACGCCCGCGGTGAGCAGGACCGCCGCCGCCTCCGGGTCGTGCCACACGTTGAACTCCGCGACCGGCGTGGCGTTCCCGGTCGTCACCGCGCCCCCCATGAACACGATCCGCTCGATGTTGCCGGTCACCTCCGGATGCGTGCGCAGCAGCAGGGCGATGTTCGTCAGCGGGGCGGTGGGAATCAGCGTGACCGGGCGCGGAGAGGCCAGGATCTCGCGGCGCAGCAGGGTCACCGCGTCCACGTCGACCGGACGGCGGGTCGGGGCCGGCAGGCCCAGGTCGCCCATGCCGTCGGCGCCGTGCACGTGCCGCGCCACCCGGAGCGGCTCGATCATCGGGCGTTCGGCGCCGCGCGCGACCGGGACGTCACCGGCGCCCGCCTGCTCCAGGACGGTCAGTGTGTTGCGCACCACCCCGTCCACGTCCGTGTTGCCCGCCACGCAGGTCACCGCCCGCACGTCCAGTCCGGGATGGCGCACGGCGAACAGCAGGGCCAGGGCGTCGTCGACGCCCGTGTCGCAGTCGATGATCACGGGAATGGGTTGCTCGCTCACCTGAGGACTCCTTCCGCACCACGGTCGTCCCCGACCCTATGCGGGACCCGTGCGAGGCGCGCTCACTCCCACAGCCCGGCGCCGCGCGCCGCCGCCCGTTCCGCGATCCGGCGGACCAGCTCTTCGGCGGGCAGCGCCCCGGGGCGGCGGCCGTCGCGCAGCCGGACGGACGCCGCGCCCTCCGCCGCCTCGCGCTCCCCGATCACCGCCTGGTACGGCGCGAGCCGCGCGGCCCGCACCCGGGCCCCGAGACTGCCCTGCTCCGGGCCCGCCGACTCCGCCCGCAGCCCCGCCGCCACCGCCCGCCGCACCAGCTCCGCCGCCGGCCCCTCCTGCGCGCCCGACACCGGCAGCACGACCAGCTGGACGGGGGCCAGCCAGACGGGGAACGCCCCGCCGTGCTCCTCGACCAGATGCGCCACCACCCGCTCTATGCTGCCGATGACGCTGCGGTGCACCATCACCGGCCGGTGTCTCGCGCCGTCGGGGCCGACGTAGTGCAGGTTGAAGCGTTCGGGCTGGTGGAAGTCGATCTGCACGGTGGACAGGGTCGCCTCGCGGCCGGCGCGGTCGGTGATCTGCACGTCGATCTTCGGACCGTAGAACGCGGCCTCGCCCTCCGCCTCCTCGTACGCGATCCCCGAGCCGTCCAGGACCTCCCTGAGCAGAGCGGTCGCCCGCCGCCACAGCCGCGGGTCGGCCACGTGCCTGCCGCCCTCGCCGGGCAGCGACAGACGATGGCGGGAGGCACGGATGCCCAGGTCCGCGTAGGCGCGGCCGATCAGGGCGAGGGCGGCGCGGGCCTCGTCCACGGTCTGCTCCAGGGTGCAGAAGACGTGTGCGTCGTTGAGCTGGATGGCCCGGACCCGGGTCAGGCCGCCGAGCACCCCGGACGGCTCCGACCGGTACATGCCGCCCAGCTCGGCGATCCGCAGCGGCAGCTCGCGGTAGCTGTGCGAGCGGGAGCGGTAGATCAGGGCGTGGTGGGGGCAGAGGCTGGGCCGCAGCACGACCTCTTCGGCGCCCAGCTCCATGGGCGGGAACATGTCCTCGCGGTAGTGGTCCCAGTGGCCCGAGATCTCGTACAGCTCGCGTTTGCCGAGGACCGGCGAGTACACGTGCCGGTAGCCGGCGGCGCGCTCGGCCTGCCGCACGTACTCCTCCAGGGTGTGGCGCACGACCGCGCCGTCGGGCAGCCAGTACGGCAGGCCGGCGCCCATCAGCGGGTCGGTGTCGAACAGGCCGAGCGCGCGGCCGAGGCGGCGGTGATCATGGTCGTTCACGGGGGGCTCCTCGCTCGGAGGGGGCGAGGGACCGGGGAACGGCGAAGCCCCGGGGCGCTCGCCCCGGGGCTTCGGTCATCCAGTCGTGGATCAGCGCGCCGGGACGGTGTCCGGCGTCGTCGTGAGGGACGGCTGGGCGCGCTGCATGCCGACGACGGTAACGACGGCGGCGGCCGTCGCGCCACCCGATTTCCGCGCGCCGCCCACCCGCCCGCACCAACGCCGGTAACCCGTACGGACCGTCGCGCTGGTCGGCGGGCGGCACCGGTGGTGCCGTGGGAGGACGCAGCCCGCGCGCACCCCTGGAGGCACCCCCCGATGACCCGTCGCACCCTCCTGGCCTCCACCCTCGCCGTCGTCGCCCTCACCGCCGTCGCCGGCTGCGCCACCCTCGGCCTGGAGCACCCGCCGACCGCCGCGCCGGCCACGCCGACCGTCGAGCGGACCTCGGCCCGGCCCACCGCGCCGGCCGGCTCCTCCACCCTCACCGACGCGCAGGCGCAGGCCGCCCTCATCACCGAGACCGACCTGGGCGCGCCTTGGACCCGGACCCGCGGCGCGGCCACCTGGCGGGACGGCATGCTCAAGGCGACCACGTCCACCGCCGAGTGCCAGCGGCTCCTCGACGACCTCTACGCCGACGAGCCGCTCGGCGGCCCCGCCCGCGCGGTCACCGCCCTGGACGACCCCGACACCGGCGCCCAGCTGCGCTACCAGCTCACCGGCCATCGCCCGGCGGACGTCGACCGCAGGCTGGCCTGGCTGAAGACGGTGCCCGGGAAGTGCGCGCGCTTCACGGCGAAGGCGACCGGCGACGCGGTGCTCGACGTGCGGGTCTCCGAACTGCCCCTGCCGGAGGTGGGGGACGCCCGCCAGGGGCTGCGCGTGACGGCCACCGTCTCGGCGAAGAACGGCGGCGACCCGACCGTCCTCACCCTGGACGTCGCCGCCGTGCGGACCGGCGAGGACGCCTTCGCGCTCGTCGACGGCGGACTGAACGACGCCCCGAACGCGGCGACCCAGGCGGCCGTGCAGCTCGGCGTCCGCCGGCTGGCCGACGTCAGGAAACAGCCCCGGGCCCAGGTCTGACCCCGCCCCGCGAGCGGCGGGGCGGCGAGCGGCGGGTCAGGCGGGCGGGGGGCCGTCGAGGCGGACCTGCAGGGCGATCACCTCGTGGGCCAGTTCGAGCACCGGGCAGCCCTGGGCGAAGGCGTGGCCGCGCAGCAGCGCGAGCGCCTCGTCCGCCGGGACGCCGAGCTGCACCATGACCATGCCGACCGCCTGGTACACCTCGCCGTGGTCGACGGCCAGCGGGCTGAGCCAGCCGCCCGCGTCGTCCGGCTCGGCCATCGACAGCGAGACCAGCGCCGCCGTCACGACCTCGGCGACCGCCCGCGCGGTGCGCAGCTCGTCGGGCGGCTCGCCGGGGACGTCCCGGCAGAGTTCGAGCGTGCCCACGCACACCGCGCGGGCGCCCAGCGGCAGCGCGTACACCGACCGCACCCCGGCCGCCGCCGCCTGCTGCGCGAAGACCGGCCAGCGGCAGGCGTCCCGGCAGGAGGCCAGATCGCGGGCGAAGACCGGCGAACCGGTCGCCGCGGCCTCCAGACCGGGCCCGTCTCCCAGGTCGACCTCGATTTCCATGACGTCGGCGGCCCGCCGCCCGCTCGCCCCGAGCGGCACGGGCATCCCCTCACCGCGCAGCGCCACACCCGCGTCGTCCACCGGCAACAGCCTCACGGCGGCGTCGCACAGCCGCTGCGGCACCTCCCACGGGCCCGCGCCGCGCATCTCCCGGGCGACGGCCCCGGCGACCCGGATCCGCTCCTGGTCGCCCATCGCCCTCACCTCCGTGACGGGACGCGACCACTTCCGACGGTCGACCGGGTACCCCGCCCCCGACCCGAGAACCGGAGGGGCCTACAGCGGGGGTTGCGCGGGGGCCGGGCCCAGGGTCGTCGAGCCCGGCGCCGTGCGGTGCCCCAGCCCCGTGCGGTACGCGTCCAGCGCCGCCTCGACCCGGCCGGTGCGCCGCAACAGGTCGCCCAGCATCCGGCACAGGTCGGCGAGGTCGCCCGCCGCGCCGGCCCGCTCCAGCAGACTCAGCGCCCGCACATAGTGCTCCTCGGCCGCCTCCGTGTCCCGGGCGTCCTCGGCGATGATGCCGAGCAGCCGGTGGGCGCCCGCGGAGTGCACGGCCCCCCGCTCGGAGGACAGGTCCCCGAGGACCCCGTGCAGCAGGGCGGCGGCCTCCTGCGACTTGCCCCTGCGGTGCAGCACGTCGGCCAGCTCGACGGCGACCTGACTGCTGTAGAGCGCGGCGCGCTGGGCGGAGAGCATGGTCTGCGCCTGCTTCAACTCGTCCTCGGCACGCTCCAGTTCGCCGTTCTGGGCGTAGACGTAGCCGCGCATCCAGTGGCAGTTGGCGAGCTCGGTGCGCAGCTGGAGCTGCCGGTAGAGCTCGGCGGCCTTGGCCAGCGAGGCGTCGGCCTCCGCGAGGCGGCCCTCGGCGAGAAGGGTCCGGGCCACGGACCGGTGCATCCGCGCGACGAGGGCCGGATCGCCGACCCGGGGCGCGAGGGCGAGGGCGAACTCGGCCGCCTGCGCGGCGCGGGCCGCCGCCCCCATGTCCATGTACGGCCCGATGACGGAGGCGTAGAGGAGCAGCAGCGCGTCCGGATCGTACAGCCCGCCCCGGTTGAGCTCGTCGAGCGTGGACTCCAGCAGGTAGACGGCGTACCGGAGTTCGCCGGCGAGGTAGTGGGCGACGGCCCGGCCGCGCAGGGCGGGCACCCGGGCCGGCAGCGGCGCGTCGGCGAGCCGGCGCTCCGCCCGCTCGAAGCAGCTCCGGGCCGCGTCCAGGTCGCCGGTGTCGATGCCGCACTCGCCGAGCCCGAGCAGCGCGGTGGCCTCCTCCCCGGCCAGCCCGTGCTCCTCGGCCTCCGCCAGGAGCGCGGTGTACTGCCGGGCCGCCTCCTCGGCCGCCCCGGTGGCCAGCGCCCGCTGCGCCTCGGTGAGGCGCAGCCGCAGGTCGGTGACGAGCCGGGCGGGACGGCCGGTGGCCAGTTCCTCGAAGTCGACGCCGAGCCGCTCGGCGAGGTGCCTGAGCGCCTCGTCGGAGGGCCGCACCCGGCCGGCCTCCAGGGTGGAGACGTAGGCGGGCGTGTAGGTCGGCTCGGCCAGCTGCCGCTGGGTGAGACCCCGTTCGACGCGCAGCCGCTGTACCCGGCGTCCGACGACCTCCGGTTCGTCCCGCTCTGTCACGCCGGTCCCCCAACTCCCCCTGGCACTCTTGCCGTTGGGCTGTCCCAGCCCCTAGGTTAAACAGCGAGTCAAGCACGTTTAACAGCTGGCTGACGTGAGTATCGCAGTCGCCGACGTTGCGAGGTAACCGTGTCCGGACGCATCTCCGCACGCCGTTGCGCGCCCTGTGTCAGGGCCGTCGCCGCAGCCCTGCTGACCGTGACGGCGCTGATCACCGCGGCCAACGCGGGCCCGGCCGCGTCCACCGGCGTCGTGCCGCCCGCCCCCGTCACCCGGCACGCGACGGCGGAACACCGCTGACGCCTGCGCCGCCGCACCGCCCGATCCGGGCCCTGCCGCCGCGTCACCCCTGGGTCTGCAACTGCCGCAACTGTTCCTGGACGTGGTCCAGCGCGCCCTGACGCCGGCCGGGCACCCGGGCGCGCAACCGGGCGAGAGCGGGCCCCAGCTCACGGGCGCGGGCCGCGCTGCCGATCCGGCCCCACTGGTGGTGCGCCCGGTCCACCGCCGCCTCCACCGCGGGCGCGTCCGCCGGCTGACCGGCGTCCAGCCGCGCGACGGCGACCGCCATCCAGGTGCGGCAGCTGCGCTCGGCGTCCCCCGCGAACATCGCCAGGTCCGCCCGCACCTCGGCCCAGTGCAACGCCTGCTCGGAGCCGGCCCCGTGCGCGGCGGCGGCGGCCTGCTCCCACCGCGCGGCGAGCGCGTCGGCGTCCGCGTGCCGGCCCGACCGGACGGCGGCGGAGATGTCGGCGTGCGGATCGCCGTCCGGCGCCTCGCCCGGCGCCCGGGAACGGACGCTCCCGGCGACGGAGAGCGGCGGCGGCACCGGAAGGAACGCGGTCGCCCCCGACGGGACGGCCACGAGCGGCGCGGAGAGCGCCGGCGCCGCCCCGGCCGGGGCGGGCACGGACGGATGGGGGAACGCCGCCCCGGACAGGACGGGCTCCGGCCACGCAGGGAGAGGCGGGACGGAAAGAGGTGGGCCGGGAAGGGGCGGGACGGAAAGAGGTGGGCCGGGAAGGGGCGGGACGGAAAGTGGAGGGCCGGGGCGGGGCGGGACGGAAAGAGGTGGGCCGGGGCGGGAAGACGCCGGCGGGGAGGCAGTCACGGGGGCGAAGAGGACCAGGTCCCCCGCCTCCCCGTCGCCGGCGATCCGAGCCGTCGCCATTTGATGCAACCGCTCCGGCCCCGGCCGCCCGCCGCTGCGCAGTATCGTCGCTACCGCCTTCATGTACGAGGGCGCGGCGACCGCCCGCCGCCCCCGTCCGGCCGGCGGCGCGACCCTCCCGTAGACGGCCACCGCGGGCCCGCAGTCCAGGGCGTTCCCCCGAAGCCACTCCCAGGTCTCCGCGTCCGCGTGCAGGTCCAGCAGCACCGTCGTCACCCCGGCCGGCCGCAGCCGCAGCTCCTCCCGGAACCAGTGCCAGGGGAACGCCGTGTACCGCACGGTGGAGGGCGTCGTGCGCGCCAGCGCGAGATGCGGCAGCCGCTGGCGGCGGTCGAGCTGCAGCTGGCCCGCCACGTACACGGTCAGCGGCCCGGGCGCGGCCGCGGCGGCCCGCAGCCGGGTCAGCACGGCCTGCGGTTCCAGCGGATCGGCCAGCTCGACGACGTTCGCGGTGTCGGCGCCGGCCAGCACGGCGGGCGGCACGGCCGCCAGCACGGGGAGCACGGAGGCCGCGTCGACCAGACACCCCTTGCCCATGGGCGAGGCCGCCAGCAGCAGCACCGTCCCCTGCATGGTCCCCTCCCGCATGGGTCCTCCCCCGGTCGATCACGTACCTCAGCACCGTAACCGCTGCTGCTGCGAAGGGGGGCCTCAGGACTGCAAACGTCCCTCTACGGAGCCTTCGTCGTCGTCCGCGATCCGGCGCACGGCGAACACGGTCGTGTCGTCGGCGAGCCGGCCCCCGCAGTGCCGCAGCGTGGCGTCCCGCACGAAGGCCACCAGGCGGCCGGGCTCGGCCGTGCGCGGATCACGGGCGACGGCCGCCGCGACCTCCTCGGCGAGCGGATAGAACTCGCCGGCGCCGTCCCGCGCCTCGGTCACCCCGTCGGTGACCAGCAGCAACGTCTCGTCGGCGGCGACCGGCGCCCGCAGCACCGGCGGCGGCCCGTCCTGCCCGGCCAGCTCGCCGAGCCCCAGCGGGAGCCCGCCGCCGTTCGGCAGCGTCCGCACGCCCCGCTCGCCGCCGACCGCGAGCGGCGGCTCGTGCCCGAACCCGACCAGCTCGACCGTCCCCGCCGCGCCGCCACCGTCCGCGTCCGCCGCCACGTTGGGCGGGAAGCCGATCAGCACGGCCGTCGCGAACCGGTCGCCGTCCGCCCGGCCGAGGGCCACGGTGTGCAGACGATGCCGTCGCATCCGCGTCTCCAGACAGGCGGCCACGGTCGCCAGGTCCGCCTCGTGATAAGCGGCCTCCCGGAAGGTGCCCAGCAGCGCCGCCGCCGCCTCCACCGCGCCCAGCCCCTTGCCCTGCACGTCGCCGAGGAGGACGCGGGTGCCGTGCGGGCCGGGCTGGATGTCGTAGAAGTCGCCGCCCATCCGGGCGTCGGCGTCGGCGGCGAGGTAGACGGCCGCGTGGCCGAGGCCGCCCCAGGGCTGCGGCAGCGGGCGCAGGACCGTACGGCGGGTGGTCTCGGCGATGCGCATGATGTGCAGCATCCGCCGCTCGCCGCGCACCCGGACCGACGCGGCCAGCACGGACAGCACGCCGCCGACCAGGACGAGGACGAAGTCCGCCGGGCCCTCCCGGTACTCCGAGGGCCACGCGGCGTCGCTGAGGACGTAGGTGACCAGGGCGAGCACCGCGAACAGCGCCGTCGTCCACACCCCGCACAGCGCCGCGGCGATCGCGGAGACGAACACGCACCAGGAGACGATCCGGAACTCGCCGGTGGTGTTGAAGTCGGCGTAGGTGATGGCCGCGAGCACCCCGAGCGGCACCAGCCAGGTGACGCTGCGACCCCGGATCCGCAGGAGTTGGTGGCGCTGCAGCACGTCCCGGGGGTCCCGGCGCTCCACCCGCGGACGGCGGTCGAGCAGGCCGTGACCGCGGAACTCCATGAGGTCAGCGAAACACGGGCGGCCGGCGTCCGCATCCGGTGATCCGCTTGCGGGGTTCCGCGTCCGTTGTTCCGCGTCCGTTGTTCCGCGTCGGACCGGGAAATCTCGTCATCCGACTTGCCAGCGCCGCGGCCCAGGTGTGACCTGGAAGGCGGGGGCGGGAGAGAGAGGAGCGCTCTCATGGCTCATGCGGCACCGGCGCCGGGACTGCGGACCCCCTCCGCACGATCCCGGACGCCCGACCTCTTCAGCGAACGGACCCACCGCGTCGCAGGCTGGGCGACGGCCTCGGTCCTGGGGCTCGTCTACGGCTACTGGGTCGCGGCCAACAACCGGGACGGCGGCCCCATCACCGGCTGGAACATCCTGCTCGGCTTCGTGAGCGCGATCGCGTTCGCGGCGCTGTGGACGGGCGTCCACGCGCTCGCCCCGCGCATGCGGCGCGAACTGCACGCCCTGCTGTGGGCGGGGTTCGCCGGCTGCGCCATGGGCTTCCTCTACAACCAGGCCGACGAAAGCGTCCTGCGCTCCACGGGCATGGGGCTGGCCGTCGCGGCGGCCACCTTCGTCGCCCTCTTCTTCCGCTACTACACGCACGAGGACGCGGCGGGCCACCGCATCCGCTGACTCCGGCGAAGCCGCCCCTCCGCCGCCTCCACTGCCCGCGGCGGCTGGGCGGCTGGGCGGCTGGGTGGTTGGGCGGCTGGGCGGTTGGACAACTGGGCGGCTGCGGCCCGACCGTGCGCGCCCGCCCTGCCGCACCCTCGACGCGTGCGCCACATGCGCCCCGGCCGCGTGCGCCACATGGGCCCCGGCGGTTCGCGCCGGGGCCCATGTGTTTCCCTCATCCCTCCACTCACCGACCGGCCGGGACCCACTCCCGGCCGCCCGACGAGGCGCCCGGCCGCCCGACGAGGCCCTTGACGTCACCCCGTGCACGGGAACGGCCGCCTGCGTCTCCCCAGAACCAGGAAACACCCGTTCGGGTGAGCCCTCCACCGGAGCGGGACGAGCCCGCCGGGGCGCGACGCCACCCGTACGGCCGCCAGGGCTCGCGCTCCGCGCCCGGGGACCGTTGCCTGGAGAGGTGTCCCCCAGCCTGCGGAGCGTCCTCTCGGCCGTCCTCGTCGCCCTGTCCTGCCTGCTCGTGCCGGCCGGCGTGCTCGCGGCCTGGGCGGCGTACGGCCTGACCGACACCCGCGGCTACGTCACGGCCATGGCACCGCTCGCCTCGGACCCCGCCGTGCGGGACGTCGTCGCCGACACGGTGGGCGACGGGGTCGCGCGCGCGGCCGGGATGAACCCCCTGTTCCTGCGGGACGCGGTCCGCTCGTTCACCGCGACCCGCGCCTACCGCACCGCCTGGGACGCCGGCAACACGGCCGCGCACACGGCGGTGATGAAGGCGCTCCAGGACGACCGCGCCGACCGCGCCGACGGTCCGGTCACCGTGGACCTGGCGACCGTCACCGGCCCCCTCAAGCGTCAACTGACGGTCGATCACGTGCCGTTCGCCGAGCGCATCCCGATCGAGCACACCCGGGTGGCGCTGCTCCCGCCCGACCACCTCGCCGCACTCCGGAAGGGCTATCGCGTGCTCGACGTCGCCGGTTTCTGGCTTCCCCTGGCCGCCGTCGTGTTCGGGGTCGCCGGCATCGCCGTCGCCGCCTGCCGCCGACGGGCGATCACCGCGACCGCCCTCGGCACCGCCCTGGGCGGCGCGTTCCTGGGCCTCGCCGTCGCCGTCGGCCGCAGTCTCACCCTCGCCGACCTGCCCGACGAGACCCGCCGCCCGGCCGCGGGCGCGGTCTACGACGCGCTCACCGCCACCCTGCGCACGGCGTCCTGGCTGCTGCTCGCGGTCGGTCTGACGGTGGCGGCGGCGACCTGGCTCACCCGCCCCCGCTCCCCGCTCGTCCGCCGCCTGCGCGGCCGGCGAGCGCCCGCGGCCCCCGCGCCCGCCCCACCGCCGGAGTCGACGCGCATCCGAGCCTGACCCCCGGCACACCCCCACCACCAGACCCTCGGGACACCCCCGCCACCAGACCCTCAGCACACCCCCACCACCAGACCGCCGGCACACCCCCACCACCAGACTGCCGGGGCACCCCCACCACCAGACCCTCAGCACACCCCCGCCACCAGACCGCCGGCACACCCCCACCACCAGACTGCCGGGGCACCCCACCACCAGGGCCGGCAGTCGGGCGGCGCCCATAATGGGCGCATGTCCCGCGCCTTCCCCATCGGCCTCACCCCTCCGGACTGGCTGGTGCGGAACCTCCGGCCGGTCCGATCCCCCGTCAACCGGCCCGCCGCCGCCCGCGCCGCGCTCGCGATGACGTTGCCGCTGGTGATCGGCCTCGCGTCCGGACACCCCGCCTACGGCGCGATCGCCTCCATGGGCGCGCTGTCCGGCGTCATCGGCGACACCGCCGACGCCTACCGCATGCGGATCCTCAACATCGCGATCCCCCAGCTGTTCGGAGCGGTGGGCGTCACCCTCGGATCCGCCGTGTACGGGTACGGCTGGCTCGCCGTCACCGCCGTCACGGGCGTCGCGCTGCTCTCCGGGATGATCTCGACGATCGGGGCCGTGGCGTCCGTGTCGGGACTGCTGCTCCTGCTCAACTCCGTGGTGGGCGCCGGCCTCGCCATGCCCGGCCCCTGGTGGCTCGCCCCCCTCCTCATGACCGGCGGCGGACTGCTCGTGCTGCTGCTCGCCCTGCTGGCCTGGCCGTTGCGGTCCGGGGTGCCGGAACGCACGGCGGTCGCCGCCACCTATCGCACGGTCGCCGACCTCCTCGCCGCCTGCGGCAGCCGGATACCGGGCGAGTACGAGGACGCCCGGCACACGGTCACCCAGTCCCTCAACCAGTCGTACGACCTCGTCCTCGCCCGCCGCACCGGTCATCACGGCCGCAGTCCCGAACTCACCCGGCTGATGGCCGTGTTGAACGCGATCACCCCGGTGGTGGAGGCGGCCCCCGCGGCCCATCTGAACGGCCGGCCGCTCTCGGCCGAGGTCCCCGAGGCTGTCCTCCACCTCGCACGGGCGGTCGAGACCGGCTTCACCGGACCGATAGGGCTCCGGCTGCCCGACCCCGGCTCCGAGACGGCGCGCGCCATCGACCACGCCCTGCGGCACGCCGCCGAGGTGGTCGCCGCCCCCGACCTCGACCCGTGGGGCGCCGACGACCGGCTCGGCCGTCCGGCCGGCCTGCGGGTCCGCGCCGCCCGGGCCGCCCGCGACGTCGCCCTCTCCGCCGCGTCGTGGCGCTACGGCCTGCGGCTGGCCCTGTGCGTCGGTCTCGCCCAGGTGCTGGTCTCGATCGTCCCGGTGCCGCGCTCCTACTGGGTGGCGCTGACCATCACCTTCGTCATGAAGCCCGACTTCGGCTCGGTGTTCTCCCGGGCGCTGCTGCGGGCGCTGGGCACGGTGGCCGGACTGGTGGTCGCGGCGGCGGTGCTGTCCCAGGTGCCGCGGGGCTGGTGGGACGTGCCGGCGATGCTGCTGCTCGCCCCGCTGATCCCCGCCCTGACCCCGCGCGGGTACGGCTACCAGACGGCGGCGATCACCCCGGTGATCCTGCTGCTGTCGGACATCCTGAACCACCAGGGCACGGCGCTCCTGCTGCCCCGCCTGATGGACTCGCTGATCGGCTGCGGCATCGCGCTCGTCGCCGGCTACCTGCTGTGGCCGGAGAGCTGGCACACCCGGGTCGGCGACCGGCTGGCGGACGCCGTCGCGGACACCGCCCGCTACGTCGACTCCGCCTTCGGCCCCGACGTCGACCCCGCCGAGCGTGCCCGGATGCGCCGCCGTCTGTACCGCGACCTGTCCGTCATCCGCACGGAGTTCCAGCGCGCCCTGACCGAGCCCCCGCCCACCGGACGCCGGGCCGCCGCCTGGTGGCCGCTGGTCGTCGCGGTGGAACGCGTGGTCGACGCGACGACGGCGGCCCGGGTCCGGGTCGGACACGGAGCGGAACCGCCGTCGCGGCCGGAACTCGCCCAGGTCACCCTGCAACTGCGGGAACTGGCCGACGGCCTGCGCGACACGGACGTGCTCCACCCGGTCCGCACCGACCTGACCGGCCCGCCCGACAGCGTCCTGGAGCCGCTGCGCCAGGAGGTCGCGGCGGCCAGAGTGATCACCTCGCCGCCCACCGGCCAGGGCCGACCCGGCCGATCCTGACCGCGACCGGGCCGGCCGGCGCCGTCAGGAGTGAACCCCCGGCAGCCGCCAGGGCCTCAGGTAGGCGCAAAGCGGGCGTCGAGGCGGTATTGACACACCCCGGTTCCGCACACTCACCCCTGCCCAAGATCACCACACGGGGCCGCTAACCTTACGTGTCCGTCCTGGCCAGGGATTGACGGGCATCAACTCATGCGAAGGGTTGCGCAAATGGGCATTCTCACTCTCCTGCGGAATGCGTTCGGCAGGTCCCGCAAGGGGCGTACCGCCGAGGCAGAGGGTGCGGAACAGGTTCCTTCGCAGGAACGGACCGCCGCCGAGGGGCAGGAGCACGAGCCGATTCCGGCCACCCCCACGCCCCGCACCGAGCCGAAGCCGGACCCGACGGTCGCCAAGGTCCCGGAACCCCGCCCGGCAACCCAGGACGAACACGACCTCGTGGCAGCGGCCTTCGACAACGTGACGGTCCCGAACCCCACGAGGTCGACGGAATCCATCCCCGCGTCCGAGCCCGGCACGGCGACCGGGGCCGGGACACAGGCGGACGCCGAGGCAGCCGCCGACACCGGGACGAAGACCGACGGCGACGCCGACGCCAAGACCGCGGACGCGGCTGAGACGCACACCGAGACGGAGCCCGAGCCAAAGCCCGAGGCCCCCACCGAGGCGAAGTCCGAGGGCAGGCCCGACGCCGAGGCCCCCACCGAGACGGAGCCCGAGGGCAAGCCCGACGCCGAGGCCCCCACCGAGACGGAGCCCGACGCCGAGCGCGCCGCTGATGCCAAGGCCGAGGTTGAGGCCGAGGCCACCGCCGAGGCCACCGAGGCGGAGCCCGAGGGCAAGCCCGAGCCGGAGGCCACCGCCGAGACGGAGCCCGACCCCGAGCGCGCCGTTGATGCCAAGGCCGACGGCGAGGCGGAGTCTGACGCCGCAGCCGAGGCCGTCGAAGCGGCAGAAGCCGGAACGGCGGTCGAGGCCGAGACGACGGCTGCCGCGGAGGCGCCGGCCGTCGAGGTCGATGACGAGGTGCGTTCCTCCGGAGAGGAGCCGCAGTCCGAGTCCGTGACGGAGGACCCCGCATCGGACACTGCCGCCGCCCCCGAGCCGGCCGCGTCCTCGGGTGCGACGGAACCGCAGGTCGAAGCGGACGCCGACGGCGACGCCGAGGTGGCGGCCGAGAAGCCCGCCTCGGAGAGCGTTCAGGAGCCGATCGCCGAGGCGGAAGCACCGGTCTCCGAGCCGGAGGCCGAGGACAAGGCTGCCGAGCCCGAGGCCGAGGACAAGGCTGCCGAGCCCGAGGCAGAAGCCCCCGCCGACCTCCCGGCGGAAGCCGCACCCGCAACAGAGCCCACAGCCGCACCCGAAGCCGAAGCCAAGCCCGACGCCGCACCCGAAGCGGAAGCGGAAGCGGAAGCGGAAGCGGAAGCGGAAACGTCTGCCGACGACACGGCGGCGGAGCCCGCGGCCGCCGACGCAGTGGTCGCGCCCGCGGCCGCCGACGGCGGGGACGCCTCGCAGGGGCCCGCAGACAGGGACGGCTCCGCCGAGGGCGAAGCCGAGGCGCAGGGGCCCGCCAAGCTGCCGGCCCAGGCACTCGCCGGCCTCGGCACCGCCTACCAGGCAGCCGCCACCGCCCTCGAGAACAACCACCTCACCGGCGCCCGTGCCGACGTCTACCTCGTGCTCGACCGCTCCGCGAGCATGCGCCCGTACTACAAGGACGGATCCGCCCAGGCCCTCGCGGAGCAGACGCTCGCCCTCGCGGCCCACCTCGACCCCGAGGCCAAGGTGCACGTCGTCTTCTTCTCCACGGAGCTCGACGGCACCGGCGAGCTGACCCTCGCCGACCACGAGAACAAGATCGACGAGCTGCACGCCGGCCTCGGCCGCATGGGCCGTACCAGCTACCACGCCGCCGTCGAAGCCGTCGTCGCCCACCACGAGAAGGAAGCCGCCCCGGGCGCCCCCGCCCTGGTGGTCTTCCAGACGGACGGCGCACCGGACGCGAAGACCCCGGCCACCCAGGCCCTCACCGAAGCGGCGAAGAACCACCCCGCCGTCTTCTTCTCGTTCGTGGCCTTCGGCGAGCACGACAACAAGGCCTTCGACTACCTCCGCAAGCTCAAGACCCCGAACACGTCCTTCTTCCACGCGGGCCCGGCCCCGCGCGAGCTCACGGACGCCGAGCTCTACGAAGGCGTGCTGGCCGTCTGGCGGCCGTAACCCCCGCCGGCGCCGCGCGCCACCCCCGGGCCGCCCGCCTCCCACCCCGTAAAACGGGAGGCGGGCGGCCCACCCATGTCGGCTACGATTTCCCTTTCAAGGCTCGTAAAACGACCGCGCACGACCGACCTGGGAGCAGCCTCCGATGGCTCGACACCTCATCACCAGCGCCCTTCCGTACATCAACGGAATCAAGCACCTGGGCAACATGGTGGGGTCCATGCTCCCGGCGGACGTGTACTCCCGCTACCTGCGCCAGCGCGGCCACGAGGTCCTGTACGTCTGCGCGACGGACGAGCACGGCACCCCCGCCGAGCTGGCCGCGAAGGAGCGGGGCGTCCCGGTCGCCGAGTTCTGCGCGCAGGCGCACGACGCGCAGAAGGCCGTCTACGACGGTTTCGCGCTGGCCTTCGACTACTTCGGCCGGAGCTCCTCCCCGCAGAACGTCGAGATCACCCAGCACTTCGCCCGCCGTCTGAACGAGAACGGCTTCATCGAGGAGCGGGCGATCCGGCAGGTGTACAGCCCCGCCGACGGCCGCTTCCTGCCGGACCGCTACGTCGAGGGCACCTGCCCGCACTGCGGGTACGACAAGGCCCGCGGCGACCAGTGCGAGAACTGCACCCGCGTCCTGGACCCGACGGACCTGATCGACCCGCGTTCGGCGATCTCGGGCTCCACCGACCTGGAGGTCCGCGAGACCAAGCACCTGTTCCTCCTGCAGTCCAAGCTGCAGCACGAGGTCGAGGAGTGGGTCTCCCGCCACGAGGCGGACTGGCCCCAGCTGGCCTCCTCCATCGCACGCAAGTGGCTCACCGAGGGTCTGCACGACCGCGCCATCACCCGCGACCTGGACTGGGGCGTCCCGGTGCCGGCCGACACCTGGCCGGAGCTGGCCGCCGACGGCAAGGTCTTCTACGTCTGGTTCGACGCCCCGATCGAGTACATCGGCGCGACGAAGGAGTGGTCGGACCTCGACCCGGAGAACCGGGACTGGAAGTCGTGGTGGTACGAGGCCGACACGGGTGAGAACCCCGTCCGGTACACCGAGTTCATGGCCAAGGACAACGTCCCGTTCCACACGGTGATGTTCCCGGCCACCGAACTGGGCGTGCGCGAGCCGTGGAAGAAGGTCGACTACGTCAAGGCCTTCAACTGGCTGACGTACTACGGCGGCAAGTTCTCCACCTCGCAGAAGCGCGGCGTCTTCACCGACCAGGCGCTCGACGTCCTCCCGGCCGACTACTGGCGCTACTTCCTCATCGCCAACGCGCCCGAGTCGGACGACTCGTCCTTCACCTGGGAGCACTTCACGGCCACGGTGAACAAGGACCTCGCCGACACCCTGGGCAACTTCGTCAACCGCGTCCTGTCCTTCTCCAAGAAGCGCTTCGGCGAGGAGGTCCCGGCGGGCAGCGCGCCCGGCGAGGCGGAGGCGAAGCTCGGTGAGCAGATCGCCGGTCTGCTCGCCGAGTACGAGTCGCAGATGGAGGCCCTGCAGTTCCGCAAGGCGGCCGCCGCCCTGCGCGCCCTGTGGTCCGCGGGCAACTCCTACCTGGAGGAGAAGGCCCCCTGGCTGGAGATCAAGACCGACAAGGACGGCGCGGCCCTCACCCTGCGCACGGCGATGAACCTGATCCACCTGTACGCGGTGGTCTCCGAGCCCTTCATCCCGGCGACGGCGAAGGTCATGCGGGAGGCGTTCGCCCTCGCCGACGACACGGCGACCTGGGTGACGGCCGACGAGGCCCGCGGCCTCGCCTCCGTCCCGGCCGGCACCCCCTTCACCGTCCCGCCGGTCCTGTTCGCCAAGCTCACGGACGAGGACCTGGAGGCGTACAAGGAGCGCTTCGGCGGCACCGGGGAGTGACACACCCCGCGCGGTGAGAGGGAGGTGACGCGTCCGTCCCTCTCACCGCGTCCGTCCCTCTTCGCAAGAAGCCGGGGCGGAAGGAGAAGATGTAGAGGAAAAGACGGAGGGGTTCCCCCCGCTTCGGCATGTTCTCGCCAAGCCGTATGGTTTCCGCCATGGCAGTCCCCGAGGTCATTCCGATCGCCTATGAGCCGAGGCACCGCACCGAGTCCATCGGGCGGTACGCGGACGGGCAGTTCCTCGCGTCGGTCACCTACGCCTTCCCCCAGGACTTCCGTCTCGACGACGGCTGGGAAGAGCACAAACGCCTGTACACCGTGCTGCACACCTTCGACGCGGACGGCGTCCACCGCGCCTCGGACATCTGGTGCGCCGGCACCTGGGCCGAGCAGCAGCGCGCCCCGCACGGCGACGACTCGGTCCTCACCCGCGCCCGCGTCCGCCTCGCCACCCTGCTGCGCAGCCTGCCCCGCCGCTCCTACACGGACATCGCCGTCCGTCCGTTCCGCATCACCTACGACGATGTCCTGTTCGGCCTGGTGATCCGCGAGGACAAGGACGAGGACGGCGAACCCGACACCTGGGCGGAGCTCTACCCGGACCGCCTGGCCTTCGCCGAACCGTGGGACGGCTCGTACGACACCTGACGGCCAGGGGGTCGCGAGGGCCGGGGGCTCGTGGTCACCCGGCCCTCGCGAGTCGGGGGGTTACTTCAGGACGCCCGCGCCCGTCGTCGTCGCCAGGGCCGTCGGCAGGTTCTTCGCCGAGGTCTCCAGGCCCGCCGTCAGGGTGGGCGTCCAGTTGACGGTGGTCTTCAGCTTCTTCGACGACACCGCGTTGTAGGCGGCGACCACGTCGGTCACCGTGCCGTTGACGAGGTTGCCGGAGCCCTTGACCGAGCCGGTGCCGTCACCGCTCAGGAGCTTGGCGACCTTGCCGCCCGCCGGGACCTTCCAGTAGTTGCCCTCCGCCACGACCTGGGCCTTGGCGCGGGAGTTGATGCTGTACTGCGTCGCGTAGCCGTCGAGGGTCGTGACGTCGTAGTAGTTGTTGTAGATGTGCACCTGGCCGACCCGGGCCAGCGGGGCGCGCTGGACGATGCCCTTCCACACGTTGTGGTGGAGGGAGACGCGCAGCTTGCCGGCGGGCTCGCTGTCGCTGCTGCCGATCAGCATCGTCTTGTCGTGGTCGGTGAACTGGTTGCGCGAGACGGTCACCAGGTCCGAGCTCTTGGTGATGTCCAGGGCGCCGTCGTGGATCTGGTACTCGCGGCCGAAGTACTTGGGGTTGGCGCTGTCGAGGTGGGGCGCGTCGCTGAAGGTGTTGTGGTCGGCCCACACATGGGTCGCGCCGCGCAGGGTGACGGAGTCGTAGTTGGAGTTCCAGTTGCCGTCGTCGCCGTCGGTCGGGTCCCACTGCGGGAAGCAGTCCTCGGTGGCGGTGAAGTCGAGGTTGCGGACGATGACGTTGTCCACGCTCTGGATCTGCAGCATGCCGCCTGATATCCCGGCCGCCGTACCGGGGACGCCGACGATGCTGGTGTTGGCCGGCACCTTGAAGACGATGTTCTTCGCCTGCTTGGTCTGGGCGGCGGCGCGAGCCTTCTCCTGGGCGCCGGAGGGCAGCTTCGACCGGCCGTAGACGGCGGGGTCGTACGCCTTGAGGTACGAGGACAGCGAGTAGCCGGTGCCCGCCGCGTAGTCCGCGCAGGTCAGCTTCTTGCCCGCGTCGTTCGTGTTGGCGTCGATCGTGCCCTTGACCTTGATGATCCGAGGCGTGGTGTCGCCGGCCGAGCCGAGGGCCTTCACGAGTTCGGCGCGCGTGGAGACGGTGAACGTGTGCGCGGCGTCGGCCTGGGCGCCACCGGTGGTGCCCGTGCCGGAGGAGGCCCAGCCGTCCTTCGCGGCGAGCGTCTGGTGGTACAGGTCGACGGTCCCGGCGCTGGCGTTCATCACGACGACGCCGGCGCCGACACCGGCGGCCACGGCGGCGGCGGTGACCACGAGGACGCGGCGCGAGCGGAGGGACCGGCGGTGGGAGGGAGCTGCCACGGGGGATCCTTACGGGAGGAGCGGGCTTACGACCTGTCAGTGGTCGCCGCCCCGTGAAGAGTTGCCGCGCCGGCGGAATTTTCTTCCCGACTCTTCACCCGCCCCCAGAGGGGGACCCCCATCGCGGTTGAGACCGCCGGCGCCTTCGACCTGGACGCCGAGCTGAAGATCTGGGTCTCGGGCACGCCGACGCCGATCCAGAAGACGTTCACCCAGGGCGTCGACGTCCACGAGGTGCAGGCCATCCTCGCGCAGTTCGTCGCGAAGTAGGCCTGGGGCCGGAGCCGGGCGGGCCGACGGAACTGGGGGTGCGCGCGGGCCCGGAATGCCGACGGGACCAGGGGTGCGCGCGGGCCCGGAATGCCGACGGGACCAGGGCGCACGAGGCGCGAGGGCCTCGCCTCGGCCGTTCGCGACCCGCCCCCGCCTCGCCGGCCCTCACCTCGCCCGCGACCTCCCGACCCGTCCCCACCTCGCCGGACCTCGCCCCGTTCGCGACCTCACGACCCGCCCCCGCCTCGCCGGCCCTCACCTCGCCCGCGACCTCGCGACCCACCCCCGCCTCGGCCACAACCTATCGGCCCACCGCCGCCTCGCCCGGACCTCGCGCCCCGCCCCCGCCTCGCCCCCGACCTCGCGACCCGTCCCCGCGTCGGCCGGGCCGCGTGTGCCGGGCCCCACGCACCGGGTGGACCTGCTACGACTACTCGGTGGACCTTCTTCGACCCCACCTGCGCCTCCTCGCCGAAATCTTCGGCATGACCGCTCCCACGGCCTCCTGGGTGCTGGCCGGCGGCTACGCGCTGCAGGCGCACGGGCTGCTGCGACGCCCCCACGACAACGTGGACCTGGCGACGGAGAGCGCGGAGCCGATGCCCCTGCTGGCCGAGGCGCTGGCCTCCGCGCTGACGTCCCTGGGCCGCCACGAGGCGGCGCTGGGGGACCTGGACCCGCTGTCCGCGCACCTGTCCGTGCGGGACCGCGCCACCGGGACGGCTCTGCGACTGGCCCTGCACAAGGAGACCTTCTGGAGCCCGCCCGTGCCGACGCCCTGCGGCCCGGCCCTCGCCCCGCAGGACGCGGTGGGCACGAAGATCCGGGCGCTGTACGACCGAGGACTGGCCGTCGACCTGATCGACGCGCGGGCGGCGAACGCCCTCTTCACCCATCCCGACCTGGAGGAGGCGGCCCGTCGGCACGCCCGCGACGACTTCGACCTGCCCACCCTGCAGGCGCGGCTGGAAGGCACGGACCACTACCCGGACTCGGCTTTCACCCAGTACGGGCTGGCCGAACCCGACATCGCCGTCCTGCGGTCCTGGGCCCAGTCCTGGTCGACGGACATCGCGGAGCGCCTGCTGGAGGAGGGCGCGTCACCGGACGGATGAGCCACCGAGCGGCGAGCCCCCGCCTGCGCCACTGCCTCGCTCACCGTCTCGTCCGTGCCGGGGCGCACGCGCCCCGGCCGGCTCGTCGACACCGTCGTGCGCGTCTCGCGACTCCGCGCCGCGCCGCCGTCCCGCCGGGAGGGGCCGGCCGTCGTCCGCCTCAGAGTGCGCCCACGGTTCTCGCCGCCTCGGACGCCGGGAGCGGCGCCGGCGGCGGGTCCTGGCCCAGTGTCGTGTGCGCTGCCCGCAGATGTTCCAGCCCCTCCTTGGCCAGCCGGGTCGCCTCCGCGTACTCCGCCGCCGTACGGGCCGCGGCCAGCCGGGCCCGCGCCTCGCGGTGGCACTCGGCCGCGTGCGTCAGGGAGCGGCCCGCCGCCTCGTCCGCCGTCGCCCACGCCCGCACGCCCGGCGGGACCAGTCCGCCGGTCAGCCGTACCAGCCAGTGGTTGGCCTCGGCCTCCGCGTCCAGGCCGGAGGGCGGCCGCTCGCGCCGGGGCCGGCGCCGCGCCGCCACCGCTGCCGCCGCCGCGCCGGCGATCAGCAGCGCTGAAAGCGTGATCACGAATCCCGTCGACCCCATCGCCGGCTTCCTCCCTGGCCCCGCCGACCTCGTCGGCCCTTCGTCCGCCCCGTTCCTCCATGAGACGGCAGGCCGCTGTGGGCGCGCCCCGGGATTTCCTGTGGGCCCCCGGTGAGGTCGCCCAGGGCGAGCCGGCCACCGCCGCCCGAGGTGGACGACGGTGGCCGGACCCGGACCCGGACCCGGACCCGGACGCGGAGCCGGACCCGAACCCGGAGCCGGACCCGGACCCGGACGCGGACCCGGAGCCGGACGCGGAGCCGGACCCGAACCCGGACCCGGACCCGGACCCGGACCCGGACGCGGACCCGGGCCCGGACGCGGACTCGGACCCGGCTCCGGACGCGGACCCGGTCGCTCAGCTAACCGAAGCCGAAGCCGACGGTGACGGTGACGGTGACGGTGAGACCGACGCCGACGCCGACGTGCCGGCCTGCGGCGGCCGGCCCTGGCCGTCCTGCGTCGCCTCCGGGTCGACCCCGACCGTGATCGCCGCCTGGACGCCCTTCGCGATACGGCGCCGGTCGTAGCGCAACCGCAGCAGGCCGCCCTGGACGCCGCTCTGGTCGTAGATCGTGTCCTCGGCGAGGGTCGTGCGCTCGGCGGTGTTGCTCGCGTACGGCTCCACCGCCGCCGAGGCCAGGACGGACTCCTCGTCGAAGAAGAACTGCCCGGTGTGACAGGTGTGGCCGCCCTCGTATCCGGCGTCGGTCCACTCGCCGTCCACATGCACCTTGACGTGGACGTGGACGCACCGCCCGCGGTACCAGCCCGGGAACACCGTACGGAAGGCGACCTGGCCGTGCCGGTCCGTCCGCCAGGTGCCGCGCAGGTAGCGGGCGTCGTCGGTGGGCTCCTGGTGGCCGCCCCCCGAAGGCGCGCCGGTGGGTGCGCCGGTCGGGGGCTCGTCCGTCGGGGGCCGGCCGGTGGGCGCGGGGCCGCCGCCCCCGCCGCCGTTGCCCTGGTTCTCATAGCCGGAGTAGACGCCGGCCGCGTCGCAGTGCCAGATGTCGACGGCCGCGTTCCGGATCGGTCGGCACGTGTCGGAGTCGATCACCTTGAGGGAGAGGAGGAGCGGGATGCCCTCCCGGTCCTCGGTGATGTCCCGGCGGAGCTTGTCGGCGTCGATGTAGTAGGGGCCCTCGACCGTCTCCGAGGTGAGGCGGTAGCAGGCCTCCGCGTCGGCGCCGGCCCCGGTCGGCCCGCCCTGCCCGGCCGCGACGCTCGTCGCGAAGGCGGTGCCGCCCAGTCCCGCCGCCGCGATGCCGCCCGCGGCGACGGCCACGACCTTGCGTCGCGTCACTGCCCGTTCACTGTGGGGTTTCTGGGTTTCCGTCATGAGGCCGGGACGCTAGGGAGGCAACCTGTCAGGAGCATGGGCGCGAGCTGTCAGTTCCCGGGGGAAACGAAAGCGGCCCGGAATCGACGTCGATTCCGGGCCACTCGGCGTTCGCACGCCCCTGATCGCCGCGCAGCGGCTTCGCCGCTACTTGGGCTGCGGCTTGCGCACCGACAGGTGCAATTCCCTGAGCCGGGCCTCCTCCAGCTCCGTCGGCGCGCCCATCATCAGGTCCTGGGCGTTGCCGTTGAGCGGGAAGGAGATGGTCTCGCGGATGTTCGGCTCGTCGGCCAGCAGCATGACGATGCGGTCGACGCCGGGCGCGATGCCGCCGTGCGGCGGGGCGCCGAAGCGGAACGCGCGCAGCATGCCGGCGAACTTCTCCTCGACCGTCTCGCGGTCGTAGCCGGCGATCTCGAACGCCTTGAGCATGATCTCGGGCTCGTGGTTCCGGATCGCGCCGGAGGACAGCTCGACGCCGTTGCAGACGATGTCGTACTGCCAGCCCAGGATGTCCAGCGGGTCCTGGGTCTCCAGGGCCTCCAGGCCGCCCTGCGGCATCGAGAACGGGTTGTGCGAGAAGTCGATCTTGCCGGTCTCCTCGTCCTTCTCGTACATCGGGAAGTCGACGATCCAGCAGAACCGGAAGACGCCCTCCTCGAAGTGCCCGGCGCGCTTGGCGGCCTCGACCCGCACCGCGCCCATGATCTTCGAGACCTCGTCGAACTCGCCCGCGCCGAAGAACACCGCGTGTCCGGCGGCCAGGGACAGGCGCTTGGTCAGTTCGGCGACGTTCGCCTCGGTCAGGAACTTGGCGATCGGGCCGGTCAGGGAGCCGTCCTCGGCGACACGGACCCAGGCCAGACCCTTCGCGCCCTGCGAGACCGCGAAGTCACCCATCTGGTCGAAGAACTTCCGGGGCTGGGCGGAGACGTCCGGCACCGGCAGCGCGCGCACGTGCTTGCCCGCGAACGCCTTGAACTCCGACCCCTCGAAGACGTCGGTGACGTCGGTGAGCTCCAGCTGGGCCCGCAGGTCCGGCTTGTCGGAGCCGTACTTCAGCATCGACTCGCGGAACGGGATCCTGGGGAACGGCGAGGTGACGTGCCTGCCGCCGCCGAACTCCTCGAACAGCTCGGTCATGAGCTTCTCGATCGGCTGGAAGACGTCCTCCTGCTCGACGAAGCTCATCTCGACGTCGAGCTGGTAGAACTCGCCCGGCGAGCGGTCCGCGCGGGCGTCCTCGTCACGGAAGCAGGGGGCGATCTGGAAGTAGCGGTCGAAGCCCGAGATCATCAGCAGCTGCTTGAACTGCTGCGGGGCCTGCGGCAGGGCGTAGAACCTGCCGGCGTGCAGCCGGGACGGGACGACGAAGTCGCGGGCGCCCTCGGGGGAGGTCGCGGACAGGATCGGCGTCGCCATCTCGTTGAAGCCCAGCGCGGTCATCTTGTGCCGGATGGCCGAGATGACCGCCGTGCGCAGCATGATGTTGCGGTGCATGCGCTCCCGGCGCAGGTCCAGGAAGCGGTACTCCAGGCGCCGCTCCTCGTTGACCCCGTCCTCGGCGTTGATCGTGAAGGGCAGCGGAGCGGCCGCACCCAGCAGCTCGACCTCGCCGACCTCGACCTCGACCTCACCGGTCGACAGGTCCGCGTTGACGTTGTCGGCGCCCCGCGAGACGACCTTGCCGTCGATGCGGACCGTCGACTCCTTGGTCAGCTTGTCGAGGGCCTCGTACGCGGGCGTGCCAGGACGGGCGACGAGCTGAGTGATGCCGTAGTGGTCGCGCAGATCGATGAAGAGGATGCCGCCCAGGTCGCGCCGATTGTGCAGCCAGCCGCTCAGCCGGACGTCGCTGCCGACGTCAGAGGCGCGGAGCTCGCCGCAGGTGTGGGACCTGTACCGATGCATCGTCGTTCATCCAGTCTTCGCGGATCGGGGGCACGTTTCACGTGAAACAACCCCCAGCGTACCGGGCACCCAGTGATCGCCTCCCACCATTACCGGGCGGCAGCGGCGCCGGTGATCAGTGGCACTCTTCGTTCTCCTCTTCTTAAAGTGGGGCAATGCGCACTGGCGAGCCGCTGCCCGCCGTGGGGGAGGTCCTTGTCTCCCTCGCGACCGGCGTGTGGCACTGGGACACCGCCACCGGGCTGGTCACGGTCGACGCCGAGGCGGCCCGGCTGCTCGGGCTGTCCGCCGAGGAGACGGTCCTCACGGAGGCACAGACCCGGGCCCGTCTGCACCCCGTCGACTGGAACGAGATCACCGGAGTGGTGCAGCTCGCCGTCGCCGAGGGCACCCTCGCCGAGGTGCGGATCCGGATCATGGACGACCGGGGGCGGGTCGTGCGGGTCGTCCGCAGCCGCTCGAAGCCGTCGTTCGACCCGGCGAAGAAGGCGTACGAGCTGATCGGCACCCTTCAGGAGGTCACCGAGCCGACTCCGGGCACGGCCGCCGGACGGACCGCCGTCACCGGCGACTGGCGGCGCTCACGCGAGGCGTTTCTGCTGGACGCGGGCCGGGCGCTGGCCGAGGCGCGGTCCACCGAGGAGGTGCTGCGGGTCGCCGCCGCCCTGTCGATGCCGGGCTTCTCACCGGACGGACTGGCCGTCTTCGGCGTCACGGGGGACCGGCTGACGATCATCGGCCACCACGGACAGCAGCCCAGCGACGAGGCCCCCTTCACCCAGATGTCCCTGCAGACGGACTATCCGGCGGCCGAGGTCGTCCGCACCGGACGGGCCGTCTATCTGTCCTCGCCCGAGCGGTACAAGGAGCGCTACCCCCTCACCTGGCCCCTGGCCGAGCACTTCGGCCGTCACTCGTGGGCCTTCCTGCCGCTGACCGTGGCGGGCCGCACGATGGGCGCGTGGATGGCGGCCTTCGCCTACCCGGTGGCCTTCACCCCGGACGAGCGGTCCGTGCTCACGACGGTCGCCAGGATGCTCGCCCAGGCGCTCACCCGCGCGAGCGCGGCGGAGAACCAGCGCGAGCTGACCGACGGCCTGCAACGCTCCATGCTGCCGACCCTCGGCCCCGAGATACCGGGCATGACGCTGGCTGCCCGCTACATTCCCACCGGCGGCGGCCTTCAGGTCGGCGGTGACTGGTACGACATGATCCCGCTGCCCGGCGGCGCCTCCCGGACCAAGCCCGGGGGAGGCCGGTTCGCCCTGGTCATCGGCGACGTCCAGGGCCACGACGTGCGCGCGGCGGGACTCATGGGCCAACTGCGCATCGCGCTGCGGGCCTACGCCGCCGAGGGGCATCGCCCCGACGCCGTCCTCTCCCGCGCCTCCGGCTTCCTGCACGGCCTCGCCGACGCGGACGGGGGCGCCGATCTGCGCTTCGCCACCTGTCTCTACGTCGAGGTCGACCCGGCGACCGGGGTCCTGGAAGCCGCCCGGGCCGGCCATCTGGACCCGGCGATCCGGATGGCCGACGGAACGGTGCTGGTCCGGGCGACCGCCGGCGGGCTGCCCCTGGGCATCGACCCGGACGCCGACTACCCCACCACCCGGCTCGTCCTGGAACCCGGCGAGACGATGATGCTGTGCACCGACGGCCTCCTGGAGACCGGGGGCCACGACCTCGACACCGGCTGGCAGCGCGTCCGCAAGACCCTGGAGGCGCACGAGGGCGATCTGGAGGAGTTGGCCGACGCCCTGGTCCAGGCGGTCCACGGCCCCTCCTCGCACCACACCACCGGCCCCCTCGCCGACCGCCGCGAGGACGACATAGCCGTCCTGCTCCTGTGCCGCCCGGGCGAGGGCGGCTGCGGTCCGGGCGCCGTCACCCTGCCCCCGCGGCGGCTCGTGCGCCGTTCGATGCTGACGGTCGCGCAGGCCGAGCCCGAGCGGATCGCCGTCGCCCGGCAGCAGGTGCGCGAGCTGCTGCACGACTGGGCCTGCGAGGACCAGATCGACTCCGCGGTGCTGCTCGTCTCCGAGACCCTCACCAACGTCCTCGTCCACACCGACGCCGACGCGCTGCTCGTCGCCGAGGTCACCGGTACGCCGGGCGAACGCCGGCTGCGCATCGAGGTCACCGACACCAGCGACGACCTCCCGCACATGCGCCGACCCGGTGAAATGGCCTCCTCGGGCCGCGGCCTGGTCCTCATCGAACTCCTCGCGCACACCTGGGGGGTGGCCCCGCGGGGCGAGGGCAAGAGCATCTGGTTCGAGCTCTATGAGCCGCAAGACCCGGGCAAAACCGCGGAGTCGACGCCTCCGCTCCCCTAAAAGGATGAACATCCGTGCTACGGACGCCCGTTGTCTCGGCATATGCCTAGTTTCCGAGGCGGAGGTGATGCTCGATGCACGAGCAGAACAACACACCGCCGCCCCGATCGGCGGCACGGCAGGACGCGATCGACATCAACGACTTCGTCTTCGCGGCGACAGGGGCGCGGGTACGGAGGCTCACCACGCCGGACGGCACGCACTGGTTCCCGGCCGTGGACGTAGCCACCGAACTCGGCTACGCGAACACCCGGGACGCGCTGCGTCTCCGGGTTGCGCAACAGCACACAACATCCCTCGACGATCTTGCACGAAGCGTCGGTACAGCCGACGCTTCATGCAACATTGCAGGTCACCGCCTTAAGAAGTCCATGAAGATGGTGAATCTCCGCGGACTCATCCAGCTCGTGAACGGCTGCACCAAACCGGAGGCGCAGCCCTTCAAGCTCTGGGTCTCCGAAGTCGTCGCCACCATCCAGCAAGAGGGCTCCTACTCCCTGGAACCGGCCCCCGTGCAACCCGCCCCCGCCGGACGCACCGCGTACGTCATGCCGGATCAGGTCGTCGACGCGCTCGTGCGGCTCGAAGAGCGCAACATGCGGACGGACGAGAGGCTGGCGGCCTTCGCCGAAGAGCGCAACGACCTGCTCCGGCAGATCAACCACGGCCTGCAGGACATCGCAGCGGCCCTCCACCGTCCCGCCCGCCGCTCCGGGACCGTCAGCGAGGCGGCCTTGACACCCCAGGCGGTGCTCGCCGCCTGGAGGGCGAAGAACCTCGTCGTCACGGATGACGTGCACGCCGTCGCGGCCCTCCTCGCACCGGCGCTGGTGCGCGGCGAGGCCCGCTACCGCGTCGAGGAGATCGCCCGACGGACCGGGCTGTCGCACGAACGCGTCCACGACTGTCTGCGCCTGCTGCTCAAGCGGGGGTGCGTGCGGCAGACGGGCTGCACGGCGGAGGGAGCGCCCGTCTACGTGCTGCCCTAGCAAGACGCCGGGCGCGGTGAAAGAGGCAGGCCCGAAGTCGCAAACCAACTTTGCGGCTTCGGGCCTTCTCGCAAGGTACCGGAAATCAGGCGGTCTGCGGGCCGCTCTCCGTCATTCCGTGGACCGCCGGGACGGTGCCCAGCCGCCCCTTCTGGAAGTCGTCGAAGGCCTGCTGGAGCTCGTCCCTGGTGTTCATGACGAACGGGCCGTAGTGGGCCATCGGCTCGCGGATCGGCTGCCCGCCGAGGAGGACGACCTCCAGGTCGGGCGTGTTCGCGTCCTGCTTCTCGTCCGCGCGGACCGTCAGCGAGGAACCCGCGCCGAAGACCGCCGTCTGACCGAGGTGGATCGGGCGGCGCTCGGCGCCGACCGAGCCGCGGCCGGCCAGGACGTACGCGAGGCCGTTGAAGTCCGCACGCCACGGAAGAGTGACTTCCGCACCCGGCGCGAGGGTCGCGTGGACCATCGTGATGGGGGTGTGGGTGATGCCCGGGCCCGCGTGTCCGTCCAGCTCGCCGGCGATGACGCGCAGCAGCGCGCCGCCGTCGGGGGTGCTGAGGAGCTGCACCTGACCACCGCGGATGTCCTGGTAGCGCGGGGCCATCATCTTGTCCTTGGCCGGGAGGTTCACCCACAGCTGCAGGCCGTGGAAGAGACCGCCGGACATGACCAGGGACTCCGGCGGGGCCTCGATGTGCAGCAGGCCCGAGCCGGCCGTCATCCACTGGGTGTCGCCGTTGGTGATGGTGCCGCCGCCACCCTGGCTGTCCTGGTGGTCGAAGATCCCGTCGATGATGTAGGTGACGGTCTCGAAGCCGCGGTGCGGGTGCCAGGGCGTGCCCTTCGGCTCGCCCGGCGCGTACTCCACCTCGCCCATCTGGTCCATCATGATGAACGGGTCGAGATGGCGGTAGTTGATCCCGGCGAACGCACGGCGCACCGGGAAGCCCTCGCCCTCGAAACCGCTGGGCGCGGTCGTGACGGTGAGCACGGGACGTGCGACCGCGTCGGCCGCTGCCGCGACGCGCGGCAGGGTGAGCGGGTTCTCGACGGTCACTGCGGGCATGTCCGTACCTCCTTGGGCGACGTACGTCCCAGTTTAGTTGAGCGTTGAACTTTCTGCCACCCGTAACGACGGAAGCCCGGAGGGCATTCCCTCCGGGCGCTCCCGCCGGCAGGGCGGGACAGGACCTGGAAAACCTCAGCCGTACATCCGGCGCATCGCGAATTCGACCATCTGTTCGACGGCCTTGGCGTCGAAGACGATCCGGTGTTCGCCCTCCATGTCGAGGACGAAGCCGTACCCGGTGGGCAGCAGGTCGATCACCTCGGCGCCGGTGATCACGAAGTACTTGGACTCCTTGCCGGCGTACCGGCGCAGTTCCTTGAGACTGGTGAACATCGGGATCACCGGCTGCTGGGTGTTGTGCAGGGCGAGGAAGCCGGGGTTGTCGCCGCGCGGGCAGTACACCTTGGAGGTCGCGAAGACCTGCTGGAAGTCCTCGGCGGCCAGCTGACCGGTGGTGAAGGCCCGCACCGCGTCCGCGAGGGACGGCGGGGACGGCTCCGGATAGAGCGGCGCCTGCTGGCCGTAACCGCCGTGACCGCCGGGCATCTGCTGCTGCGGCGGGGCGTACTGCTGCTGTGCGGCGCCCCCGTCCATGGGCTGCCCGTATCCGTACATGGGCGCAAGCGTACCGAGACGAGCCCGGCGACGAGCGGCAGGGGAATCAATACCCCACGGTAGTCAGGGGCGTGGGCCGCGCACCCCCCTTGTCCCGTCGTCGACCACGGCCCCTCGGCTGCCGGCGAGCCCGTCGCGGCTCCGGTCGACTAGACCCTTCTCACACTTGGCCGAGTAGGGGTTGCGGCTTATTACCGACGGGTAGCATCATCGGTAGCTACTTGTTGGTACGTGAACTAGCGCGAGGATCCAGTGCCTCGCCGATCTCTCTAGGGAGCCGGAGCCGTCGCCATGGGGCACTACAAGTCGAATCTCCGCGACATCGAGTTCAACCTCTTCGAAGTACTCGGGCGCGACAAGCTGTACGGCACCGGCCCGTTCGAGGAGATGGACACCGAGACCGCGAAAAGCATCCTGGAGGAGCTGACCCGCCTCTCGGAGAACGAGCTGGCCGAGTCCTTCTCGGACGCCGACCGCAACCCGCCGGTCTTCGACCCGCAGACCAACACCGCGCCGGTGCCCGCGTCGTTCAAGAAGAGCTACCAGGCCTTCATGGACTCCGAGTACTGGCGTCTGGGCCTGCCCGAGGAGATCGGCGGCACCACCGCCCCGCCGTCGCTGATCTGGGCGTACGCGGAGCTGATCCTCGGCGCGAACCCGGCCGTGTGGATGTACTCCTCCGGTCCGGCGTTCGCCGGCATCCTCTTCGACGAGGGCAACGACGTCCAGAAGAAGATCGCGCAGATCGCCGTCGAGAAGCAGTGGGGCTCCACGATGGTCCTCACCGAGCCGGACGCCGGCTCGGACGTCGGCGCCGGCCGCACCAAGGCGGTCCAGCAGGAGGACGGCTCCTGGCACATCGAGGGCGTCAAGCGCTTCATCACGTCCGGCGAGCACGACATGTCGGAGAACATCCTCCACTACGTGCTGGCCCGCCCCGAGGGCGCCGGCCCCGGCACCAAGGGCCTGTCCCTCTTCATGGTCCCGAAGACGCTCTTCGACTTCGAGACCGGTGAACTGGGCGAGCGCAACGGCGTCTACGCCACGAACGTCGAGCACAAGATGGGCCTCAAGGCCTCCAACACGTGCGAGATGACGTTCGGCGACCGGCATCCCGCCAAGGGCTGGCTGGTCGGCGACAAGCACGACGGCATCCGCCAGATGTTCCGCATCATCGAGTTCGCCCGCATGATGGTCGGCACGAAGGCGATCTCCACGCTCTCCACCGGCTACCTCAACGCGCTGGAGTACGCCAAGGAGCGCGTCCAGGGTCCCGACCTGGCGAACTTCATGGACAAGGCCGCGCCCAAGGTCACCATCACCCACCACCCCGACGTGCGCCGCTCGCTGATCACGCAGAAGGCGTACGCGGAGGGCATGCGCGCCCTCGTCCTCTACACGGCCTCGATCCAGGACGCCATCGCGGTCAAGGAGGCGGCCGGCGAGGACACCAGGACCGAGCACGCGCTCAACGACCTGCTCCTGCCGATCGTCAAGGGCTACGGCTCGGAGAAGGGCTACGAGCAGCTCGCCCAGTCGCTGCAGACCTTCGGCGGCTCCGGCTTCCTGCAGGAGTACCCGATCGAGCAGTACATCCGCGACGCCAAGATCGACACCCTCTACGAGGGCACCACGGCGATCCAGGGCCAGGACTTCTTCTTCCGGAAGATCGTCCGCAACCAGGGCGCGGCGCTCAACTCCCTCGCCGAGGACATCAAGAAGTTCCTGGCGCTCGGCACCGGCGGCGAGGAGCTGTCCGGGGCCCGCGAGCACCTGGCCAAGGCCGCCGTCGAGCTGGAGGCCATCGTCGGCCTGATGCTGACCGACCTCGCCGCCACCGAGCAGGACGTCAAGAACATCTACAAGGTGGGCCTGAACACCACGCGCCTGCTGCTCGCCTCCGGTGACGTGATCGTCGGCTACCTGCTCCTCAAGGGCGCGGCGATCGCGGCCGAGAAGCTGGAGACGGCCTCCGCGAAGGACCGGGCGTTCTACACCGGCAAGATCGCGGCGGCGAAGTTCTTCGCGGCCAACGTCCTGCCCGGCGTCACGCTGGCCCGCAAGGTCGCCGAGGGCGTCGAGCTCGACCTGATGGAGCTGGACGAGGCCGCGTTCTAGGACCCAACCGGACCCACCCGGACCCATCCGGACCAGCTGGACACCTGCGCGGCCCTGCGCAGGGCGCCACCGCGCAGCACTCCACATTGTCCTCACGAGGGCCCGCTCCCATCGCCGGGAGCGGGCTCTCGTACGTCGTTAAGGTGAACCCCATGAGCGAACCCTCCCGCTTCGACCGCGGCCACACCGACGACCTCATGACGTTCCTGACGGCGAGCCCGTCGCCGTACCACGCCGTGGCGACGGCGGCCGAGCGGCTGGAGAAGGCCGGTTTCCGGCAGGTGTCGGAGACGGACGCCTGGGACGGGACGCACGGCGGCAAGTACGTGCTGCGCGGGGGTGCGATCGTGGCCTGGCACGTGCCCGAGGGCGCCGCGCCGCACACGCCGTTCCGGATCATCGGCGCGCACACCGACTCCCCGAACCTGCGCGTCAAGCCGCAGCCCGACACCGGCGCGCACGGCTGGCGCCAGGTGGCGGTCGAGATCTACGGCGGACCGCTGCTGAACTCCTGGCTCGACCGCGACCTGGGCCTGGCCGGTCGGCTGACCCTGCGCGACGGCACGACGCACCTGGTGGACGTGGGCCGTCCGCTGCTGCGCGTCCCCCAACTCGCCATCCACCTCGACCGGTCGGTCAACGCTGACGGCCTCAAGCTCGACAAGCAGCGCCACCTCCAGCCGGTCTGGGGACTGGGCGGCGACGTGCGCGAGGGCGATCTCATCTCGTTCCTGGAGCAGGAGGCCGGGCTGACCGCGGGCCAGGTCACCGGCTGGGACCTGATGGTGCACTCCGTGGAGCCGCCCGCCTACCTGGGCCGCGACGAGGAGCTGGTGGCCGGACCCCGCATGGACAACCTGCTGTCCGTGCACGCCGGGACGGCGGCGCTGGCGGCGGTGGCGGCCGGCGGCGAGGACCTGCCGTACATCCCGGTGCTGGCCGCGTTCGATCACGAGGAGAACGGCTCGCAGAGCGACACGGGCGCCGACGGCCCGCTCCTCGGCAGTGTGCTGGAACGTTCGGTCTTCGCGCGCGGCGGATCGTACGAGGACCGGGCGAGAGCCTTCGCGGGCACCGTCTGTCTGTCCTCCGACACCGGGCACGCCGTCCACCCCAACTACGCGGAGCGGCACGACCCGACGCACCATCCGCGGGTCAACGGCGGGCCGATCCTCAAGGTCAACGTCAACAACCGCTACGCGACGGACGGCACGGGCCGCGCGATCTTCGCCGCCGCCTGCGAGAGGGCCGGCGTGCCGTTCCAGACCTTCGTCTCCAACAACTCGATGCCGTGCGGCACGACGATCGGCCCGATCACCGCCGCCCGGCACGGAATCCGCACGGTCGACATCGGCGTGGCCATCCTGTCGATGCACAGCGCGCGCGAGTTGTGCGGCGACGCCGACCCGTACCTGCTGGCCAACGCCCTGACGGCGTTTCTGCAGGGGTAGCCCGGCCCCCGCCGGTCAGGCTCGCAGGCGGGCCCAGGAGCCGTGCCCCGCATGGTAGTTGCCTGCGGGGGTACCCGGATGTCGGAGCCGGACCGACCGGTGATCCTGACAGGGAGGCGACATCATGGGCCTCGGCGGGTGCATCATCCTCATCGCCGTGGGAGCCATCCTCACGTTTGCGACCGACTGGCACATGCAGGGGGTCAACCTCGACCTGGTCGGCGTCATCCTGATGATCGTCGGCCTGATCGGTGTGACGACCTTCAGCAGCATCGCCCGGCGCCGCCGGGTCATGGTGCCGCCCACCTCGACGACGGTGGTCGAGACGGAACGGCGTCCCCACGACGGATACAGCGACGGCTACGGCGTCTGACGGACCGGCGGGAAGGACGACTCGAGCGTTCCGCACCCCGGCACACCTGATGCCTTTGTGTGAGTACCGTGAAGACTCGGACCCTTGAGGCCCGGTGGGCGTGCCCGCCGGGCCCGTACCGCTGCCGTCTCTCGGCGAGACCCGCGCCGCCCGCCCGTCCGCACGCCTTCGGCCGGCGCACTCGGGTCAACCCCGCAGGGAAAATCCGTCGCCGCCGGGAGACGTCCGCCGGTCCGGGGAAGCAGTACCCGTATGAGACTCCTCGTGCGCGACCGGCTCCTCGGCTTCGGCGACGACTACTGGATCGAGGACGACCGGGGCAACAAGGTCTACCTCGTCGACGGCAAGGCGATGCGCCTGCGGGACACCTTCGAGCTGAAGGACGCCCGGGGGCGCGTTCTGGTCGACATCCACCAGAAGATGTTCGCCCTGCGGGACACCATGGTGATCGAGCGGGACGGCGAGCCGCTGGCCACGATCCGGCGCAAGCGGCTGTCGCTGCTGCGCAACCACTACCGCGTGGCCCTGGCGGACGGCCGCACCGAACTCGACGTCAGCGGCAAGATCCTCGACCGTGAGTTCGCGGTCGAGTACGACGGCGAACTGCTGGCCGTCGTCTCCCGGCGGTGGCTGCACGTGCGGGAGACCTACGGCGTCGACGTCGTGCGCGAGGACGCCGACACGGCCCTGCTCATCGCGGTGGCGGTGTGCGTCATCCACCTCGCCGACAAGGAGCGGGCCGACAAGGAGCGGCAGGACGACTGACCGGTCACCGGCGCGGTGGCCGCAGCCCGAGCACCCGGTCCTTGAGGGCCGGGAACTGCTCGCGGGTCGCGGCCGTCCTCGCCGGGTCGAAGTCGACGGTGAGGACCTCCTCGCCGGACCCCGCCTCGGCGAGGACCTCGCCCCAGGGATCGACCACGATCGAGTGACCCGCCTGCGGAACTCCGGCGTGCGTCCCGGCCGTTCCACACGCGAGCACGAACGCCTGGTTCTCGACCGCCCGCGCCCGGGCCAGCAGCGTCCAGTGCGCCCGGCGGCGCTCCGGCCAGCCCGCGGGGACGACGAGGGTCTCGGCGCCGGCGTCGACGAGAGCCCGGAACAGCTCGGGGAAACGGAGGTCGTAGCAGGTGGCGACGCCGAGGGTCGTCTCGGGGAGACGGACCGTCACCAGGTCCTCGCCCGCGGCCATCAGCACGGCCTCGCCCTTGTCGAAGCCGAAGCGATGGATCTTGCGGTAGGAGGCGACCAGCTCGCCGGAGGGGGAGAAGACGAGAGACGTGTTGTAGAGGGCGTCCGCGCCTTTGGCGGAGCCGCTGCCGGACGGAGCCCGTTCCGGGATCGAGCCCGCGTGCAGCCACACGCCCGCGTCGCTCGCGGCCTTCGCCATCGCCCGGGCCGTCGGTCCGTCCAGCGACTCGGCCTCGCCGGCGAACTCCTCGTAGGCGAACGCTCCCGTGGTCCACAGCTCCGGCAGCACCACGAGGTCGGCCCCGGCCTGTTCCCGGACCAGTTCGGCCACCCTCGACCGCCGCGATTCGACCGATTCGCCCGCGTCTACGGCGATCTGGATCAGAGAGGCGCGCACACTACCACCGTCCTGGCATTCGAGTAGTCCACAGGGCCTACGATCGTCACACGAAAGCACTGCCGGGGTGCCTCACAGCAGCGTAACTTGGGGTTCCCCCCGATTCGAGCGCAGCCGAGCACGGGGGGAGTTCCGAGACGCCGCCGACAGCGCCGGCTCCCGCTGGCAACGCCGCCACAGCCCACCCGAGTACCGATCGCCGAGGGGTCCCGTTTCCGTGAGTCTGCATCCCACCCTCCAGCCCTACGCCGACGCCTGGACCCACTCCATCGAAGCGATATCCGAGCTGGTGGAGCCGCTGGCGGAGGCGGACTGGAACGGCCGGACGCCCTGCCCGGGCTGGTCGGTGCGCGACATCGTGTCGCACGTCATCGGACTGGACTGCGAGATGTACGGCGACCCGCGCCCCATCCACACCCTCCCCCGCGACCTGTTCCACGTCACCAACGACCTGCAGCGCTACATGGAGATGCAGGTCGACGTGCGCCGCCACCACACGGCCCCCGAGATGACGTCCGAGCTGGAGTACACGGTCATCCGCCGCAACCGGCAGCTGCGCAACGAGTCGCGCCAGCCCACGACGATGGTGCGCGGGCCGCTCGGCACGGAGCTCACGCTGGAGGAGTCCATGCGGCTGCACGCCTTCAACGTGTGGGTGCACGAGCAGGATCTGCGCGCCGCTCTCGGCCGTCCCGGCAACCTCGACTCCCCCGGCGCCCACATCGCCCGGGACGCGCTGCTCGCCGAGCTCCCCGCGGTCGTCGCCGAGAAGGCCGACGCGCCGCGCAGCTCCGCCGTCGTCTTCGACGTGCACGGGCCGATCGAGTTCCTGCGCACCATCCGCGTCGACATCCAGGGCCGCGGGACCCTGGAGACGGCCCCCGCGCTCGGGCCCGCCGCCGCGTTCACCCTCGACTGGGAGACGTACGTCCGCCTGGCCTGCGGCCGGGTGACGGCGGAGGCGGTGGCCGACCGGGTGAAGGCGGAGGGCGAGCCGGAGCTCACGGCGGCCGTTCTGCGCAACTTCGCGGTCACCAGGTAGCCGGCCCCTCCGGGTGCGGCACGGGACGAGAACGGGCCCGTCGTGACGATCACGACGGGCCCGTCTCCAGGGCTCAGAGACTGACCAGAAGTCAGCCCAGCCGGGCGAAGCCGTAGTTCAGCAGCTTGGTCGCGTCGGCGGCGCGCACCGTGGTGCTGGTGGAGGCCAGCACCGTGCCCACGACGGTCTTGCCGTTGCGGGTGGCGGCGAAGACGAGGCAGTACTTCGCCTCCGGGCCGGAGCCCGTCTTCACGCCGATGGCGCCGCTGTAGCTGCTCAGCAGCGTGTTGGTGTTGATCCACGCGCCCATGGTGCGGGTCGAGCCGGTCTTGGTGACGGTCTTGGCGGTGTACGACTTGGTCTTGACGACCACCCGGAAGTTCGCGTTCTTCAGCGAGTTGCTGGCGAGCTTCGTGAGGTCCTTGGCGGTGGAGTAGTTGGCCCCGCTGCCGATGCCGTCGAACGAGTCGAAGTGCGTGTTCGTCATGCCGAGCGTCTTCGCCTTGGCGTTCATCTTGGCGATGAAACTCTTCACGCGCGCGGCCCGCGTCGTGCCCGTGCCGTACGTGTCGGCCAGGGCGTACGCGGCGTCGCAGCCGGACGGCAGCATCAGCCCGTAGAGCAGCTGACGGACCGTGACCCTGTCGCCGACGATCAGCCGCGCGGACGACGCGGTGTTCGCGACGATGTAGTCGCTGTACGCCTTCTGGATGGTGACCTTGGCGTCCAGGTTCAGGTTCGTCTGCGACAGCACGACGTTCGCCGTCATGATCTTGGTGGTGGAGCCGGTGGACAGCTTGGTGTCCATGCCCTTGTTGTAAAGCGCCGCACCGTTCGCGTTGTTCATCACGAAGCCGGTCTTGGCGGCGATCGTGGGCGTCGCGACAGCCTGTGCGGGCGCCGCGGTGAGGACCCCGGTCGCGAGCACTGCGCCGGCGGTGACGGCAACGGCGGCGGCCCTGCGGACTCGGATGCCCTTGATGGCGGTTATCAACTGAAATACCCCGATTACGTCGAATGCCCCTGCGGTGCGGCCAAGTTCAAAGGGGGAAAGAGATGGGCCGCACATGTGTGACACGTAAGTAGCACACAAAGTTGTGCGTCTGCCGGGCAGAATTTCCGATTTCTTGATCCATCCCTTGCCCGGGCCCCACCCGCCGCGCCCGTCGGATCCCGTCCCCGGGTCCGCATCCTGGACCGGCCCGCCGATGCGTCCGTGTTGTATCTATCCTGTGGGCATGCAGTCCTCCGCTCCGCCCGCCCCCGTCCCCGCCGGTGTCCCCGTCAAGCGGCCGCCCGCCGCGGAGCGCGTGTACGCGCACGTCAAACAGGGTGTCCTGGACCGTCGCTACGAGGGCGGCGCCCTGCTCACCGAGGGGGAGCTCGCCGACGCCGTGGGGGTCTCGCGCACGCCGGTGCGCGAGGCGCTGCTGCGGCTGGAGGCGGAAGGGCTGATCAAGCTCTACCCGAAGAAGGGCGCGCTGGTCCTGCCGGTCTCCGCGCAGGAGATCGCCGACGTGGTGGAGACCCGCCTGCTGGTCGAGGAGCACGCGGCGCGCAAGGCGGTGCCCGCGCCGGCCAAGCTCCTCGCGCGCCTGGAGGAACTGCTCGCCCAGCAGAGGGAACAGGCCGCCGCGGGCGACCTGGCGGCGGCCGCCGTGACGGACCGCTGCTTCCACGCCGAGATCGTGCGCAGCGGCGGCAACGAGATCCTGTCGCGGCTCTACGACCAACTCCGCGACCGCCAGCTGCGGATGGGCGTCGCCGTCATGCACTCGCACCCCGACCGGATCGCCAAAACGCTCACCGAGCACGCGGAGATCCTTCGGGCGCTGCGCTCCGGCGACGCCGAGCGGGCCGTCGACCTCGTGCACCGGCACATCGGCTGGTTCTCCCATCTCGCCCGTGGGGAGGTCCGATGAGCACCGCGCCCCGCGGCGTGAACTCCACCCTTCCGGGTGACCCTCCCCCGGAGGGGGCACCACCAGGCGGACGACGCGCCATGGCCGTCTGGGGGATCGGCGTCTCGGTCTACTTCGTCGCGGTCATCTTCCGCACCTCGCTGGGGGTGGCCGGCCTCGACGCCGCCGACCGCTTCCAGGTGAACGCCTCGGCCCTGTCGGCCTTCTCGATCCTGCAGCTCCTCGTCTACGCCGGCATGCAGATTCCGGTGGGCCTGCTGGTCGACCGGCTGGGCACGAAGAAGGTGCTGGCCATCGGCGCCGTGCTGTTCACGGCCGGCCAGCTCGGCTTCGCCTTCTCCCCGTCCTACGGCACGGCCCTCGCCTCGCGCGCCGTGCTGGGCTGCGGGGACGCGATGACGTTCATCAGCGTCCTGCGGCTCGGGACCCGGTGGTTCCCCGCGCGGCGCGGACCGATGGTCGCCCAGCTCGCCGGCCTGGCCGGGATGGCGGGCAACCTCGTCTCCACCCTGGTCCTGGCCCGTCTCCTGCACGGCGTCGGCTGGACCGCGGCCTTCGCGGGCAGCGCGCTGGCCGGTGTGGTGGTCCTGGTCCTGCTGCTGCTCTTCCTGAAGGACCACCCCGAGGGCCACGAGCCGCAGCCGTTCCCGCACCGGGGCGCGGCCTACGTCCGCCGTCAGATCGCCGCGTCCTGGCGGGAGCCGGGCACCCGGCTGGGCCTGTGGGTGCACTTCACCACCCAGTTCCCCGCGATGGTGTTCCTGCTCCTGTGGGGCCTGCCGTTCCTGGTCGAGGCCCAGGGCCTGTCGCGGGCCACGGCCGGGGAACTCCTGACGCTGGTGGTCCTGTCCAACATGGTCGTGGGCCTGGTCTACGGCCAGATCGTCGCCCGTCACCACGGGGCGCGGCTGCCGCTGGCCCTGGGCACGGTGGGCGCGACGGCCGTGATGTGGGCGGCGACGCTGGCCTGCCCCGGCGACCGCGCGCCGATGTGGCTGCTCGTGACGCTCTGCGCGGTCCTCGGCGCGTGCGGCCCCGCGAGCATGCTCGGCTTCGACTTCGCCCGGCCGGCGAACCCTCCCGAGCGCCAGGGGACGGCCTCCGGCATCACGAACATGGGCGGCTTCGTGGCGTCCATGACCACGCTCTTCGCGATCGGCGTGCTGCTGGACGCGACCGGCGACGACTACACGATCGCCTTCTCGTGCGTCTTCGTGCTGCAGGCTCTCGGCGTCAGCCAGATCCTGCGCCTGCGCAAGCGGGCGGCCCGCCGGGAGCGGGAGCGGCTGGTGGCCAGCAGGGTGGAAACGGTGCACGTGCCCGCCTGAGTGCGGCTGTCGTGCCCACGGGGTGCCGCCTGAGAGGGGCCCGTCCATGCCCCGCGGGGTGCCGCCTGAGAGGGGCCGCACGCGCCCGCGGGTTCGACGAGCGGGAGCCGCGTCCCGGGTGACCGGGACGCGGCTCCCGCCGCCGGGCTCGGCCGCTCAGCCCCAGGTGATCAGCTTCTTCGGCTGCTCCAGGATCGCCGCCACGTCCGCCAGCACCTTGGAGCCCAGTTCCCCGTCCACCAGGCGGTGGTCGAAGCTCAGCGCCAGGGTGGTGACCTGACGGGGCTTCACCTTGCCCTTGTGGACCCACGGCTGGAGCTTGATCGCGCCGACCGCCAGGATCGCCGACTCGCCGGGGTTGAGGATCGGGGTTCCGGTGTCGACGCCGAAGACGCCGACGTTGGTGATGGTCACCGTGCCGCCCTGCATGGCGGCGGGCGACGTCCGGCCCTCCCTCGCCGTGGACACCAGTTCGCCGAGGGACTCGGCCAGCTGCGGCAGCGTCTTGGCCTGGGCGTCCTTGATGTTGGGGACCAGCAGCCCCCTGGGGGTGGCGGCCGCGATGCCCAGGTTGACGTAGTGCTTGACCACGATCTCCTGCGCCGCCTCGTCCCAGGACGCGTTGATCTCCGGGTGGCGCTTGACGGCGACCAGCAGGGCCTTGGCGATGACGAGGAGGGGGTTGACCCTGAGCCCCTGCATGTCCTTGTCCCGCTTCAGCTCCTCGACGAGCTTCAGCGTGCGGGTCACGTCGATCGTCACGAACTCCGTGACGTGCGGCGCGGTGAAGGCCGAGCCGACCATCGCCGCCGCCGTCGCCTTGCGGACGCCCTTGACCGGGACGCGGGTCTCACGGGCCGGGTCGTACGACGCCACGGGCGCGGCCGCGGGGGCCGTGACCGGGGCCGAAGCGGCCTGGGCGGCCGGCTGGGGCGTGGTGGGAGCGGCCACGGCGGCCGGGGCCGCCGCCGCGTGGACGTCCTCGCGGGTGATGATGCCGTCCGGGCCGGACGGGACCACCGTGGCGAGGTCGACGCCGAGGTCCTTGGCCAGCTTGCGGACCGGCGGCTTCGCCAGCGGCCGGTCCCTGACGACGGCCGCGCCGCCGTGGCCGTTCAGCTCCGCCTGGACGGCTTCCGCGACCTGCGGGACGGTGATCTCCGGGCCCTTGCGCGGCCGGCGTTTGGTGGAGGACACGGCCACGCCGTAGCCGACGAGCACCGGCTGCCGGCCCGAACCGGCCGGCTTGGCCGGCTCGGCCTTCACCGGCTCGGCCTTCGGCCGGGTCTGTGCCGGGGCGGCCGACGGCTGCGCGGGGGCCTGCGCCGGCACCTCGGCGACCGGGGCGGAGCCCGCGCCGCCCGCCACGTCGACCGCGATGATCGACGTGCCCACGTCGACCGTGGTCCCCTCCGGGAAGTGCAGCGAGCGCACGACGCCGTCGTAGGGGATGGGCAGCTCCACGGCGGCCTTGGCGGTCTCGACCTCGCAGACCACCTGGCCGTCCGTCACCGTGTCGCCCGGCTGGACGTACCACTTGAGGATCTCGGCCTCGGTGAGCCCCTCGCCCACGTCGGGCATCTTGAACTCGCGTACGGACGCTTCCGTCATCGTCGTCACGACCCTCTCCTCAGTACGCCAGGGCACGGTCGACGGCGTCGAGCACCCGGTCCAGGCCCGGCAGGTACTCATCCTCCAGGCGCGCCGGCGGGTACGGGGCGTGGTAGCCGCCGACCCTGAGCACCGGTGCCTCCAGGTGGTAGAAGCAGCGCTCGGTGATCCGGGCGGCGATCTCCGCGCCCGAGCCGAAGAAGACGGGCGCCTCGTGGACGACGACCAGGCGGCGGGTCTTCTCCACCGACGTCTGGATCGAGTCGAAGTCCAGCGGGGACACCGAGCGCAGGTCCACGACCTCCAGGTTCTTGCCCTCCTCGGCGGCCGCGGCGGCGACCTCCTGGCAGAGCTTCACCATCGGGCCGTAGGCGACGAGGGTCAGGTCCGTGCCCTCGCGGACGACCCGGGCCTTGTGCAGCGGGCCGGGGATGGCCTCGGTGTTCACCTCGGCCTTGTCCCAGTAGCGCCGCTTGGGCTCGAAGAAGATCACCGGATCGTCGCTCTGGATGGCCTGCTGCATCATCCAGTACGCGTCGGACGCGTTGGACGGGGAGACGATCTTCAGACCCGACACGTGCGCGAAGAGCGCCTCCGGCGACTCCGAGTGGTGCTCGACCGCGCCGATGCCGCCCCCGTAGGGGATGCGCACGACGACCGGAAGCTTGACCTTGCCCAGCGAGCGCGCGTGCATCTTCGCGAGCTGGGTGACGATCTGGTCGTAGGCCGGGAAGACGAAGCCGTCGAACTGGATCTCCACCACCGGGCGGTAGCCGCGCAGGGCCAGTCCGATCGCGGTGCCCACGATGCCCGACTCGGCGAGCGGGGTGTCGATGACGCGGCTCTCGCCGAAGTCCTTCTGCAGGCCGTCGGTGACCCGGAAGACGCCGCCGAGCTTGCCGACGTCCTCACCCATGATCAGGACCTTGGGGTCGGCCTCCAGGGCGTGGCGCAGCGACTCGTTGATCGCCTTGGCCAGAGCCAGGTTCTTGGTGGTCGCGGTGTCCGCCATCTCAGTTTCCCCCCGTACCCGCGGCGAAGCCGCTCTCGGATTCCGTCGCGAACGACGCCTGGTACGCGGCGAACTGCGCCCGCTCCTCGTCGACCAGCGCGTGCCCGTCCGCGTACACGTTCTCGAAGATCGCGAAGCGGTCCGGGTCCGGCATGGCGCGGACCGCTTCGCGCACTCGCCTGCCCAACGCCTCGCTCTCCGCTTCGAGTTCCGCGAAGAATCCCTCGTCCGTGTGGTTCGAGGCCTCCAGGTGACGACGCAGGCGCAGGATCGGGTCCTTCGCCTCCCAGGCCTCGCGCTCCTCGTCTGCCCGGTACTTCGTCGGGTCGTCGGAGGTGGTGTGGGCGCCCATGCGGTACGTGTACGCCTCGACGAGGGTGGGTCCCTCGCCGTTGCGGGCCCGCTCCAGCGCCCACCGGGTGACCGCGAGGCAGGCCAGCACGTCGTTGCCGTCCACGCGGACGCCCGGGAAGCCGTAGCCCTGGGCACGCTGGTAGAGGGGGACGCGGGTCTGCTTCTCGGTGGGCTCGGAGATCGCCCACTGGTTGTTCTGGCAGAAGAACACCACCGGCGCGTTGTAGACCGCGGAGAAGGTGAAGGACTCCGCCACGTCGCCCTGGCTGGAGGCGCCGTCGCCGAAGTAGGCGATGACCGCGCTGTCCGCGCCGTCCTTGGCCACGCCCATCGCGTACCCGGTCGCGTGCAGCGTCTGGGAGCCGATGACGATGGTGTACAGGTGGAAGTTGTTGCTGTTGGGGTCCCAGCCGCCGTTGTTCACGCCGCGGAACATGCCCAGCAGGTTCGTCGGGTCGACGCCCCGGCACCACGCGACGCCGTGCTCACGGTAGGTCGGGAAGACGTAGTCGTCCTCGCGGGTGGCCCGTCCGGAGCCGATCTGTGCGGCCTCCTGACCGAGCAGCGAGGCCCACAGGCCCAGTTCGCCCTGGCGCTGCAGGGCGGTCGCCTCGGCGTCGAAACGGCGGGTGAGCACCATGTCGCGGTAGAGGCCGCGAAGGTCTTCGGGGGTGACACCGGCGACGTACTTGGCGTACTCGGCGTTCCTGGCGTTCTTGACCCGCTTGCCCTCCGGCGTCAGCAGCTGCACGAGCTCGGGCTCGGCGCTCTTCCTGGCGGTGGTGCGGGTGGTGCGCTCGGTGCCGGTGGCGCCGGCCTTGCTTCCGGCGCTGCGTCGCGGCTTGTGCGCGGCAGTGCTCTCCACGGTCACGTGTGCTCCTCCGTCGGTCCGGCCCCCGGGGTTGCCGGGTACCAGTGCGGCTCACCTTTTCCGACACCCGTGCACGGGGTGGGTGTCACTCGGTCGGAACAGGTGTGACAGGTGCCCCGGCGAGCGCCCTGCGGTCGACACGTTACCCAGTGCTTCACATTTCTGTGAAACCCCTCCTGACCTGCGTTTTTGCTTGGATATCCAAGTAAATCGGCAAAGTCGGGAGAGAGCCTGGTCACAGCCTTGCAGGAGGCCGGAGCAACGGCACGTTATCCCGGCCACCCAGGCCACGGGAAGAGGCGTCGGGCAGCGACCTGCCGCCGTCCGGGCGGGCCGGGCGGCGGCCGGCGGGCCCCCGCGCGCCCCGGCGGACCATCCCGACGCGCCCCTCCTCGACGCCCTCGGAGCGGTCCTGCGGCACGACCTGGAGCGACCGCCTCTGCCACCTCTTGACCACTGGTGACTTTCTGTGACAACGCGCAGCTCACGGGCGGGATCAGTGGCCTAGCATCGAGCGCGTGCCGCGCCCCTGTGTACCCCCCTCAATGCCCCACGCGCCCCCTCTGGGCGCACTGCTCCGGCGGTACGCCGCCGGCTCCGCGCTCGCCTGCGAACCCGTCGAGGAAGGCCTGCTGAACCGCGGATACCGGCTGCGCACCACCCGGGGCCGTTATTTCCTCAAGCACCACTTCGACCCGGACACCGCCGATCCCGCGTCGATCGCCCGTCAGCACCGGGCCACCGAGCGGCTGGCCGATCTGGGCGTCCCGGTCGCTCCCCCGCTGCCGGGCCGCGACGGCCGCACGGTCGCCGTCGTCGGCGGCCACGCCTACGCCCTCCACCCGTGGATCGAAGGCCGCCACCGCCACGGCGCCCAACTCAGCCCAGGCCAGTGCGACCGCCTCGGAGCGCTGCTGGGCGTGGTGCACGCCTGCCTGGAGCACGTGATGCGCCCGCCCGGCGAACAACCGTCGCCGGAGCGTGGCGAACGGGTGCCGTGGGCGCGCGAGCCGGAGCGCGCCGCCCCGGCCGGGCGCACCCCCCGCGCCGAACCCGCCGCTCCCCCGCAGCCCGCCCCTCCCGCCGGTCAGGCAGCGGGGCGCCGACGCAGATCAGAGTCCGCCGAGGCCACCGCGCCCGCCGCCCCGGCCGTCACGCGTGCCGAGCCGACGCCCCCCGCCGGCCCCGGACTCACCGCACCGGGCCGGGCCCCCGATGCCGCTCCCGCCCGGCCCGCGGCCCCCGCCCCGAGCCCCGACCCCGCGGACACCTTCGCCCTCATCGACGATCTCCTCGCGCGCATGCGGCGTCACCGCCCCACGGGCTCCTTCGACGAGCTGGCGCGCCATCGCCTTTTGGAACGGCGCGGGCTTCTGGAACGGCACGCCGACCGGCGTCCCCCGCACGGCGGTCCGGTCGGCTGGGTGCACGGGGACTTCCACCCCTTCAACCTGCTCTACCGCGGCGACGCCCCCGCCGCCATCGTCGACTGGGACCGGCTCGGCGTGCAGCCCCGCGCGGAGGAGGCCGTCCGCGCGGCCGCGATCTTCTTCGTCCGGCCCGACGGCACGCTCGACCTGCGCAAGACCAGGCAGTACGCCCGCGCGTACCGGCGGACGGCGGGAGCCACGCCCCGGGAACTCGGCGCGGCCGTGCACCGCGTGTGGTGGGAGCGGCTCAACGACTTCTGGATGCTGCGCTGGCACTACGAGCGCGGCGACACGCGCGCGGACTCCCAGTTCGCGGCCTCCTCGGCGCTCGCCGTGTGGTGGACGCTCGAGTACGACGCCGTCTGCGGGGCGTTCACGCAGTGACCGGCCGGGTCCGACGGACTCGCCCCGCCCCCGGAACACACACACGCGCGCGTGGAGCCCGGTCAGGGGCCCCGGCGCGCGCGGAGGAGAAGCTCGGTCACCCGCCGAGTCCGGCGCCCAGGCTGGTGTTGCCCGGGTCGGTCCCGCCCGTCTCGTTGCCCCCCGTGGCCGGGGCGCTCGGCTCGGTCTCCGTGTCGGTGGGCTCGTCCGACGGCTGGCTGCCCGTCTCCTCGCCCGTCGGCTCACGGCTCGCGGACGCGGAGGGCGAGGAGGACGGCGAGAAGGAGGGCGAGTACGACGGCGAGTAGTCCTGGTGGGAGTTCGAGCCGGTGTTGTCGTCCGTCGAGGAGTCGCCGCTGGACGTCTCGCTCTCCTCGGCGCTGGGCTTCTCGCTCGGGGCGGACCGCGAGACGGACGGCGAGGCGGACGGGGACGTCGAGGTCTCGCCGCCCCCGGTTCCGGTGCCCTTGTTGTTGAGGGCGAGCGCGACGCCCGCGGCGATGGCGATCACCGCGAAGACGGCGAGGATCCACAGCTTGCCGCGGCCGCTGCCCCTGTTCCCGTGGCCCTCGAAGCCGCCGTCGTCCCCACCGCCGTAACCGGTGGGCAGGATCGGCTGCGGGATCTGCGAGGTGTTGGAGCCGTCCGCGCCGTGCGGCAGCACCGCGGTGCCCGCGAAGCCGCCGGCGGGCGTCCCGCGGCCGTCCTGCGCGCTCACCGGGCCGGTGTTCCAGGTGCCGGTGTGGCCGCCCTGGTCGTACAGCATCTGCAGCCCGTACTGGACCAGGCCGCGCATCTCCTCCGCCGTCTGGAAGCGGTCGTCGGGGTCCTTGGCGAGGGAGCGCATGACCAGGCCGTCCAGCTCCGGCGGGCACTCCCCGCCCGAGGTCTGCGACGGCGGCACCGGGATGTCCTGCACGTGCTGGTAGACCACCGACAGCGGCGTCTCGCCCGTGAAGGGGGGCCGCAGCGCGAGGAGCTCGTAGAGCAGGCAGCCGGTGGCGTACAGGTCGGAGCGGTGGTCGACGGCCTTGCCGAGCGCCTGCTCCGGCGACAGGTACTGCGGGGTGCCCATGACCATGCCGGTCTGCGTCATCGTCGTGGACGCGCCGTGCAGGGCGCGCGCGATGCCGAAGTCCATGACCTTCACCGCGCCGTTGTGCGTGATGATCACGTTCGCCGGCTTGATGTCGCGGTGCACGATGCCGTGCTGGTGCGAGTAGGCGAGCGCCTCCAGGACGCCGGAGGTGATGATCAGGGCCTGCTCGGGGCCCGGAGCCTCGGCGTTGAGGAGAAGGTCGCGGATCGTGCGCCCCTCGACGATCTCCATCACGATGTACGGCACGCTCTGGCCGCCCACGAAGTCCTCGCCGGAGTCGTACACGGCGACGATCGCATGGTGGTTGAGTCCGGCCACCGACTGGGCCTCGCGCGTGAAGCGGGCCTTGGACACGGGGTCCTCGGCGAGGTCGGCACGCAGCAGTTTGACCGCGACGGTGCGGCCGAGACGTACGTCCTCGGCCGCGAACACCTCGGCCATGCCGCCTCGGCCGAGTCTGCGGGTCAGCCGGTACCGGCCATCCCCGACCAGCCCTCCGTTGCCCCAGTTCTCCGGCGCATCTGACATACCGCCGCCAGTCGCCTCGGGGTCGGACGGGCCCTGAGCGCGCTGCTGTGCCATCAGTCCTCGCCGTCGTTTCTGCCCGCGGTGCGCGCGGTGTTGTCACGGTCTCCGTCGGCCACGCTACAGCCTCCGCGCAAGCCGCCGGTCCGGGACGATCCCCAAAAGGACGCCCCGGGCGGGCCCCTGCGCCGGTCCGGGACGGACCGGCCATCCAACCCGTACTCCGTACCGGCGTGCAAATTCTGTGTACCGGCCGTACGCCGGCTGTAACGCTTCCGCGACGCTTCTTCCTCTTAGGGTCACGGAACGGGCACCGAACTTGACGTGTCGGTGCCCTGCGGCAGACTTGGCCGGGAATAGCGCTGTCGATCAACGACGGTCAACGGCTGCCAGAGGGCCTATGGGGGACGCAGAAGATGAGCCAGGACGGCGCGCAGGGCCGGTACGCGGGGCGGGCGCTCGCCGCCGGCCGCTATCAGCTGCGCGACTTGCTCGGCGAGGGCGGCATGGCCTCGGTCCACCTCGCCTACGACGCCGTGCTCGACCGCCAGGTCGCGGTGAAGACCCTGCACACCGAACTGGGCCGTGAGCAGGCCTTCCGCGAGCGTTTCCGCCGCGAGGCGCAGGCCGTGGCCAAGCTCACGCACACCAACATCGTCTCCGTCTTCGACACGGGCGAGGACGACGTGGACGGGCTCACCACGCCCTACATCGTCATGGAGTACATCGAGGGCCGCCCGCTCGGCTCGGTGCTCGACGAGGACGTGCGGCGCCAGGGCGCGATGCCCGCCGACAAGGCGCTGAAGATCACCGCGGACGTGCTGGCGGCGCTGGAGATCAGCCACGAGATGGGGCTGGTCCACCGCGACATCAAGCCCGGCAACGTGATGATGACCAAGCGCGGCGTGGTCAAGGTGATGGACTTCGGTATCGCGCGCGCCATGCAGTCCGGCGTCACCTCGATGACGCAGACGGGCATGGTCGTCGGAACCCCCCAGTACCTCTCGCCCGAACAGGCCCTGGGACGCGGGGTGGACGCGCGGTCCGACCTGTACTCGGTCGGCATCATGCTCTTCCAACTGGTCACCGGGCGGCTGCCGTTCGAGGCGGATTCACCGCTTGCGATCGCGTACGCGCACGTGCAGGAGGAGCCGGTGGCTCCCTCCTCGATCAACCGGGCGCTGCCGCCGGCCGTCGACGCGCTCGTCGCCCGCGCGCTGAAGAAGAACCCGAACGAGCGTTTTCCGACCGCCGTCGCCATGCGCGACGAGTGCCTGCGCGTCGCCGCGTCCTTCCAGCCGGCCCCGCCGAGCATCGTCCCGGGCGCCCAGACGTCCAGCGGCGCGGGCGTCGGTTCGGCGGTGTTCCCGCCGGTCGGCCAGAGCACCCCGCCGCAGGGCAGCGTGCAGACGCCCTACCAGAGCGGCCCGAACCCGAACCCCTACGGCGCCCCGACGCCCGCCGGGTCCTACGGCTACCCGCAGCAGGGCGGTTACCAGACGCCCGCTCCGGCGTACAACCAGCAGGCCCCGCACACCCCGCCCGCGTACAACCTCGCCCCGCAGCCCTCGACCACGGTGACCCCGGGCGGCCGCAGGAGCAGCAAGCCGGTCCTCATCGGCTCCGCCGTCGTCGCCGTGGTCGCGGTCGGCGGCCTGATCGCCAGCCTCACGGTGGGCGGCGGCTCGGACGACGACGCCAAGGGCGGCGGCGCCACCAGCTCCTCCCCGTCGGCGACCAAGGCGGCGGACTACCGAGCGCCGGACACCTCCAAGACGATCGACGCGACGGAGTGCTCCGAGCCGCAGGAGTCGTACAACGACCCCGACAAGATCCAGGTGCCGGACTTCAAGTTCAAGTACATCGGCTCGGTCAAGGCGTGCTTCCAGGCCGCCGGCTGGCAGTACAAGATCACGAAGATCGACGAGAACACCTACGGTGACGGAGCGGTCATGGACCAGTTCCCCTCCGCCGGCACGGACGTCGACCCCAAGGACATGCCCGAGATCGAGCTCAAGGTCTCCACCGGCAACCCGGCCTGAGATTCGCCGAGCTCATGTGAAAGGGCCCGGCGTCCGACGCCGGGCCCGGGGTGGGTGACTGCGGACGACTACAGGTACGGCCCGCCCGAACGACCGCCCGCGGCACGCGGATCGTCCGCGCCCTCGTGGCTCACGCCTGGCGGCAGCGCGCGGCGCATCTGCTCCAACTGGGCCCGCGCGGCCATCTGCTGGGCGAAGAGCGTGGTCTGGATGCCGTGGAAGAGGCCCTCCAGCCAGCCGACCAACTGGGCCTGCGCGATGCGCAGTTCCGCGTCACTCGGCGTCGACTCCTCGTTGAACGGCAGGGACAGCCGCTCCAGCTCCTCGACCAGCTCCGGCGCCAGGCCGTCCTCCAGCTCCTTCACCGAGCTCGAGTGGATCTCCTTCAGCCGGGCACGGCTCGCCTCGTCGAGAGGGGCCGCGCGCACCTCCTCCAGCAACTGCTTGATCATGCTTCCGATCCGCATGACCTTCGCCGGCTGCTCGACCTGCTCCGTCACCGGGATCTCACGGGAGTCCTCGTCGGCGTCGAGGCCGCCGAGCGTCATGCCGTCCTGGCCTACGACCAGGATCTTCTGGGCGTTCTCCGGCGAGCTTTCGTTCCTCGGCATCTCCATGCCGCCATTCTCTCGCACGTCCCCACCTCGTCACCGTGGTGCCCCCCGGGAAAGGTGATCCACCGTTTCCGTTCGGCGGAGTCCGGAATGCGGTGAAAATACGCCGATGTAACGCTTGGTGCGTGTTTCCTTGGCGACCGGTCATCGGGAGGGGGTCACGGACGTGACTCCATGGCAGTGGGCAGGGTGCGGGACGCGGGTGGTCACGACGGCCCTGGCGGGAGTCCTCGCACTGTCGTACGGAGCCTCCGCCCCCTACGCGGTCGGGTCGGTCGGGTCGGTGCGCGAACGCGTCCCGACGTACGCCGACGCGCCCGCGCCCTCCTCGCCTTCGCCCTCCCCGCGCGAGCCCGACCGGGCCGGCAGCCGGGCGGGGGAGGGGCGCGAGCGGCCCGGGCGGGCGAACGAGGGCGAGGACGAGACGGCGCAGGACCCGGGCGACGAGGACCCCTCGGACGAAGACCCTGACGCCGGCGACGGCGAGGCGGAGGCCGGTGACGGCGACCTCGCCGACGACGGCGCGTCCCAGCCTCCCGAGGCCTCCGTTCCCGTGACCTCGGCGGAACCGCAGGGCTCCGTACGGCAGGCGGCCACGCAGGGCGAGCGGGCCGACGGGCCCGTCCTGCAGATCCTGCCGCTCGGCAGCGGCCTCGTCCTCATCGGTCTCGGGATCGCCCTCGCGATCGCCGCCCTCCGCCTGCGCCGCGGCTGACAACGGCCCCGCCGCCCGCCACCGGCCGGACGGCCCGGAACGGCGACGCCGACGCCGACGCCGACGACAGCCGGACACAGCACCGGACCCATGTGGGCGGCGGCTAGGGCGCGACCAGCAGGACCTTGCCGATGTGGCCGCTCTCCTCCACGACGCGGTGGGCGGTGGCCGCGTCGTTCATCGGGACCTCGCGGTCGACGACGGGGCGCACCTCGCCCGCGGCGACCAGCGGCCACACGTGCTCGCGTACGGCCGCCACGATGGCGGCCTTCTCCTCCAGGGGACGGGCCCGCAGCGAGGTCGCGCTGACGGCGGCCCGCTTGCCGAGAAGCGCACCGATGTTCAGCTCGGCCTTGGCGCCGCCCTGCATGCCGATGATCGCGAGACGGCCGTTGACGGCGAGAGCCTGGACGTTGCGGTCCAGGTACTTCGCGCCCATGTTGTCGAGGATGACGTCCGCGCCGGCGCCGGCGGTGGCCTGCTTCAGCTCGGCGACGAAGTCCTGCTCGCGGTAGTTGATGAGGATGTCGGCGCCCAGCTCGGCGCACTGGTCCAGCTTTTCCTTGGTGCCCGCCGTGACGGCGATCCGCGCGCCCACGGCCTTGGCCAGCTGAATCGCCATGGTGCCGATGCCGCTGGAGCCGCCGTGTACGAGCAGCGTCTCGCCGGGACGCAGGTGGGCGATCATGAAGACGTTCGACCAGACGGTGCTGGTCACCTCGGGGAGCGCTGCGGCCTGGCGGAGGTCCACGCCCTCGGGCACCGGGAGCAGCTGGCCGGCCGGCACGGCGACCTTCTCGGCGTAGCCGCCGCCCGCGAGCAGCGCGCACACCTCCTCGCCGACGGTCCAGCCGGAGACGCCGGGGCCGATCGCGGCGATCCGGCCGGAGCACTCCAGGCCGGGGTAGGGGGAGGCTCCGGGCGGCGGGTCGTAGAAGCCCTGCCGCTGCAGGATGTCGGCGCGGTTGACGGCGCCGGCCACCACCTCGACCAGGACCTCGCCCTCGCCGGGGACGGGGTCGGGGACCTCGTCCCACACCAGCGCCTCGGGACCACCAGGTTCGGGAATCGTGATCGCATACATGGGGACGACGCTACTCCTCGCCCCCGATCAAGGCCGCGGGGGAACGATGCGCGATCGCGGGAGAGTTCAGGCCAGCGGCAACGGCGGCACGCCGGGCATGCCGGGTGTGCCGAGGCTGGCGTGTGCCCGGTCCGGCCCCACCCGCACGATCGAGACCAGTCGGTCCGTGGGCTCCAGCACCCCGATCGCCGGGTCGTCGTAGGCCAGGACGCGGTGCCCGCGCACGACGCTGACCACCAGGTCGGCCGTCTCCCGCGGATCGCGGCCCGCCTCGGCCTTGGTGACGGGACGTTCGACCAGGTCGAGCCCGTCGCCCTGCCGGATGAGGTCCTCCATGACCCGGCCCGCCGCCGGGCTGAGCACGGACAGGCCCAGCAGCCGGCCGGCCGCCCCGGCGCTGGTGATGACCTCGTCGGCGCCCGACTGCCGGAGCAGCGGAGCGTTCTCCTCCTCGCGGACCGCCGCCACGATCTTCGCCCCCGGGTTGAGCTGGCGAGCGGTGAGCGCCACCAGCACGGCCGTGTCGTCGCGCTGGGTCGCGATGACGATGCGCCCAGCCCGCTGCACCTCGGCCCGACGCAGGACGTCGTTGCGCGTGGCGTCACCGATCACGCCCTGGTAGCCCTCGGCCTTCGCCGTGTCGACCGCCTTGGCGCTCGGGTCGATGACCACGACCTGCTCCTTGCGCAGGCCCGCCGCACAGGCCGTCCGGATCGCGGACCGGCCCTTCGTGCCGAAGCCGACGACGACAGTGTGGTCACGCAAGGGGACCTCCGAGGATCATGGACAGCTGAGGGCTCAAGGACTCGTGTTGGTTCACGGCGGACGCCGACCCGCCGGGAACCATGGTTCCAGCGATCAGGTCAGCGACAGCAGGGGGCACACGATGAAGGACCACGAACGACAGCCCGGCCTGGCCAGGTTCTCACTGTTCAGGTCCCTCTGGTACCGCTCGCGCACCGAAGCCCGCGACGACGCCGAGGCGGGGCGCACCATCACCATGCCCGTGCGCGTCGGCGTGCCCCCGCTCCAGCAGGTGTTGCGGCGACTCGCCCTGGGCCTGCTGGTGCTGGCCGTCACCACGCTGATCGTCTACGTCGACCGTGACGGCTACAACGACAACTCGGACGGGTCCGTCGACCTGCTGGACGCCGCCTACTACGCGACCGTCACCCTCTCCACCACCGGTTACGGCGACATCACCCCGGTCAGCGGGACAGCGCGGCTGGTCAACATCCTGGTCATCACACCGCTGCGCGTGCTCTTTCTGATCATCCTGGTCGGCACCACCCTGGAGGTGCTCACCGAGCGCACCCGCCAGCAGGTCCGCATCCACCGCTGGCGGGCCCGCACCAGCGGTCACATCGTGGTCGTCGGCTACGGCACCAAGGGCCGTCACGCGGTGGAGACCCTCGTCGGGCAGGGCATCGCCAAGGACCAGATCGTCGTCGTGGACGCCCAGCGCAAGGCCGCGCTCGTCGCCGGGGACGACGGGCTGGTGGCGGTGACCGGGGACGCCACCCGTTCGGAGACGCTCACCAAGGCCGAGGTGCAGAGCGCCGCCCGGGTGATCGTCTCGCCTCAACTCGACGAGACGGCCGCCTTGGTCACCCTCACCGCCCGTCAGCTCAACCGCCGGGCCACGATCGTGGTCGCCGCCCGGGAGGACGAGAACGTGCCGTTGCTGAAGCAGAGCGGCGCGGACACCGTGATCACCAGCTCCAGCTCCGCCGGCCGGCTGCTCGGCGTGTCGATGGTCAGCCCGACGGTGGCCAGGACGCTGGAGAACCTGATGACCTACGGCAGCGGCTTGGACCTCATCGAGCGCCCGATCACCGCGGCTGAGGCGGGCAAGGCGCCCCGCGCGTGCACGGATCTCGTCGTGGCCGTGGTCCGGGGCAAGGACCTGCTCGACTACACCGACGCCCGACTCACCCAGCTGCAGCAGGGGGACCGGGTGATCACGGTCAGCCGGGCCGTCCCGGCCCACGAGCAGGCATGAGGGTGTTTCACGTGAAACACCGCTGAATGGCTGGTGCGCCCCCGGCCTTCGTCCGTTTCACGTGAAACAGGGGCGCTCCGTGGGCTCCGTGGGCAGGACGGCCCCGTCGGCGGCGTTCCGGCCGCGCCGGGGTGCTCTGGCCGCTCCGTCGGTGTTCCGGCCGCCCCCGAGGGCGTTCGTTTCACGTGAAACAGGCACCGATCCCGGCCGTCGCCCACGGCAGGTCGAGCACCTCCGCCTCCTGACCCGCCCGCGTACCGCCCGGCGGTACGACGGCGAGGGCGTCGGCCGCTGCGATGCCCCGCAGCATGGCCGGACCGTTGTAGTGCAGCGGCACGGCGTGGTCGCTCCGCAGCCCCACCGGGATGAGCCGGGTGTCGTACGGATGTCCGTGCACCGCTTCCCTCAAGGGCAGCGTGTACGACTCGGGCGCTCCACGGGCGGCGAGGGTGCGCAACAACGGCTCGGCGAGCGTGAGCAGGCCGGACACAGCCGCGAGGGGGTTGCCGGGCAGGCCGACGAGGTGCTGGCCGTCCTTGACGCGGGCCAGCAGCATGGGGTGTCCCGGACGCACCTTGACGCCGTCGACGAGGAGTTCGGCGTCGATCCTGCGCAGGGTGGGATGCACATGGTCGACGGGGCCCGAGGCCGTGCCCCCGGTGGTGACGATCAGATCCGCGCCGGACGAGGTGATGGCCTTGTGCAGGGCCTTCGCGTCATCACGGAGCCTGCGTACGGCGGTGACCTCGGCGCCCAGGGCCCGCAGCCATGGCGGCAGCATCGGGCCGAGGGCGTCCCGGATGAGGCCGTCGTGCGGGCGGCCCTCGGTGAGCAATTCGTCTCCCAGGACCAGCACCTCGACCCGGGGCCGGGGCACGGCGGACACCGTGTCGTACCCGGCGGCGGCGGCGAGACCGAGGACGGCCGGCGTCACCACAGCACCGGCGAGCAGCAGCTGATCGCCGGAACGGCACTCCTGGCCGCGCGGGCGGATGTCCTGGCCGTGTTGCATCTCGCGGGTCGGGTGCAGTCGGCCGTTGCCGTCGGTGCGGCCGTGCTCGCTGCGCAGCACGGCCGTGGTGTCCTGGGGGATCCGGGCTCCGGTGGCGATCCGGACGGCTTCGCCGTCGGCGAGGGGAGCGGGTGCGGGGCTCCCGGCGAGCACACCCTCCTCCCGGACGTGCCAGGGCCCGGGGCCCGCGACCGCCCATCCGTCCATCGCCGACGTGTCGAAGGAGGGCAGGTCGGTGAGGGCGGTCAGCGGGGCGGCCAGGACCAGACCGAGGGCGTCGCCGAGGCCGACGGAGACGGGGGCGCGGCGGGCGGCGTCCGAACGGGCGGCGCGGGCGGCGATCGTCCGGGCCTCCGGCCAGGCGGTGGCCCGGTGACGCTGTTCAGCGGCGGCCCGGTGACCCGCGTCCGTGGCCCGGTCGGAGGGCGAGGCGTCGGGCTCGCGCCGTGCCGGACGCGGGTCGCCGGTCGGGCGGGAAGGGCCGTTGCCGTCGTTCACGAGGGCGAGCGCCTCCTCGACGTCGAGGTCCTCGGCGTCGAGGCCCTGCCGGGCGCCGTGCGGGGTCATCCGGCGTCCGGTCCCGGGCCGCCGGTCCCGGCGGTCTTGTCCTGGCGGGGAGGCTTTCCGGCGTCGTCCCCGGTCTTCTGTTCGGCCTCTTCTCCGGCCTCCTGGGCCCAGCGCACAGCCAGCGCGGCGGCCTTGCGGGCGGCCTCGGCGACGGCCTCCGGGCCGCCGCCGGTCTGCGCGGCGGCGTAGCCGACCAGGAAGGTGGTCAGGGGGGCCGCCGGCCGGGCCACCCCGTGGGCGGCGTCCCGGGCGAGGTCGAGGAGGACGCCGGTGTCGACGTCGAGGTCGATGCCCAGTTCGGCCTTGACTGCGGAAATCCATTCATCCAACACGTGGTCATGCTCCCTGATACGAGCCCTGGCAGTGGCGATGTCGTCCCAGGTGTCGCAGTCGAAGGAGCCGACCGGGTCGGGGACGCGGGCGAGGTCGAGCCCGGCGGTCAGCCGGCGCAGGGGCAGCCCGGCGAGGCCGTCCCGGGCGGCGAGCGCCGCCAGTTCGCGGCGCAGCGCCGCCGTGCGGTACGCGGCGACGAGCGGCTGGTCGCGGCCGTCGGCGTCGGTGAGCAGCACGCCCTCCGCGCCCTCGGAGCGCAGGGCGGTCACCAGCCGCCGCACGGTGTCCGGGGCGAGGAACGGCAGATCGGCGGAGAGGACGAGGACGTCGTCCGCCGTGACGTGGCGCAGCCCGGCGTCGAGCGCGGCGACGGGCCCCGCGCCGGCCGGGTCCTCGCGGGCCCAGCACACGGGCCGGGCGGTGGGACGGGGACCGGCGACGACGACGGTGGCGCGGGCGTCGGCGCAGGCGCCCAGCACCCGGTCCAGCAGCGCGCGTCCGCCCACCCGTACGCGCGGTTTGTCGGCCCCGCCGAGCCGCCGGGCGCCGCCGCCCGCGAGCACGACGGCGTCGTAGGCGGCGGGCGCGTTCGGGGTCATCCCCCGAGTATGGCGGCCGTCCCGGAGGTTGCGGGTCTCCGGATCACGACGAACGCGGGAAACCGGGCGGCGCGCCCACGGTCAGCGGGTGCGCGGCACCGCGGTCACAGGGTGCGCAACAGCACCGCCGGCTGCTCCACGCAGTCCGCGACATGGCGGAGGAAACCGCCCGCCGTGCCGCCGTCGCACACCCGGTGGTCGAAGGTGAGCGAGAGCTGCACGACCTGGCGTACCGCGAGCTCGCCCTCGTGCACCCACGGCTTGGGCACGATGCGGCCGATTCCGAGCATGGCCGCCTCGGGGTGGTTGATGATCGGCGTGGAGCCGTCGACGCCGAACACGCCGTAGTTGTTCAGCGTGAAGGTGCCGCCGGTCAGCTCCGCGGGAGTGAGGCGTCCTTGGCGGCCGGCCTCGGTGAGCCGGGCGAACTCCGCGGTGAGCCCCTCGGCGTCCCGGGCGTGCGCGTCGCGGACCACGGGCACGACGAGTCCGCGTTCGGTCTGCGCGGCGAAGCCGAGATGGACCTGGTCGAACTGGACGACCTCACGGGCGGCCTGGTCGACGGTGGAGTTGAGCTCCGGGAAGCGGGCCAGCGCCGCGGTGCAGATACGGGCGAGCAGCGCGAGGAGGGAGATCTTCGGCCCGCCGGCCGCGTTCATCGCCGTCCGGGCCCGCATCAGCTCGGTCGCGTCGGCGTCCACCCAGCAGGTCGCGTCGGGGATCTCGCGCCGGCTGCGGGAGAGTTTGTCGGCGACGGCGCCGCGGACGCCCTTGAGCGGGACGCGGCGGCCCGCGGTGAGGGCGGTCGGTCCGGCCGGCTGCGGCGTCTGTGCCGCCTGCTCGCGGGGCGCGGCCACCCGCAGCGCGTTCTCCACGTCCGCCCGCAGGATGAGCCCCTCGGGCCCGGAGCCGGTGAGCTCCCGCAGATCGAGGCCGTTCTCCCGGGCGAGCCTGCGCACCAGCGGCGAGATCACGGGGACCGGTCCGGCGGGGGCCTCGGCCGGAGCCGCCGGCAAGGGCCGGACCACCGGCGCCGCCGGGGCCGTGCCGTCGACGCTCACGGATGCGGCGGGTTCCGGCGGCACGGAGCGGACCCGGCGCCGGCGCGCGGGCGACTGCGACGTGCCGTACCCGACGAGCACGTTGCCCGAACCCCCGGCCCCGGCGTCGGCCTCGGCCGCTGCGTCGGAGGCCGGCGCGCCGACCGCGACCGTGATCAGCGGGGCGCCGACGGGCAGTTCCGTGCCCTCCTCGCCGAAGCGGGCGGTGACCACCCCGCCGTAGGGGCAGGGGACCTCGACCATCGCCTTGGCCGTCTCGACCTCGACGACCGGCTGGTCGACGGCGACGACGTCGCCGACCTGGACCAGCCAGCGGACGATCTCCGCCTCGGTGAGTCCCTCGCCGAGGTCGGGGAGCTTGAACTCCAGCACCTGTGCCATCAGTTCCCGGCCTCCCACTGCAGGCGCGCCACGGCGTCGAGGATGCGGTCGACGCCGGGCAGGTGGTGGCGCTCCAGCATCGGCGGCGGATACGGCAGGTCGAACCCGGCGACCCGCAGCACCGGCGCCTCCAGGTGATGGAAGCAGCGCTCGGTGACGCGGGCCGCGATCTCCCCGCCCGGGCCGCCGAAGGAGCCCGACTCGTGGACGACGACCGCGCGGCCGGTGCGCCGCACCGACGCGGCGACGCTCTCGTCGTCGAAGGGCACCAGGGAGCGCAGGTCGACGACCTCCAGGTCCCAGCCCTCGGCGCACGCCGCCTCGGCGGCTTCGAGGCAGACGGGCACCGACGGCCCGTAGGTGATCAGTGTGGCGCTCCGGCCCGGACGCCGCACCACCGCGCGCCCGATCGGCTCGACGTCCGTGGGCTCCTCGGGGTTCCAGGCGTCCTTGGACCAGTACAGGCGCTTGGGTTCGAGGAAGACGACCGGGTCGTCGGAGTCGATGGAGGCGCGCAGCAGGCCGTAGGCGTCGGCGACCGTCGCGGGCGCGACCACGTGCAGGCCCGGGGTCGCCATGTAGTAGGCCTCGGAGGAGTCGCTGTGGTGCTCCACGCCGCCGATGCCGCCGCCATAGGGCACCCGGACGGTGATCGGCAGGGGCATCCGGCCGCGGGTGCGGTTGCGCATCCGGGCGACATGGCTGACGAGCTGCTCGAACGCCGGGTAGGCGAAGGCGTCGAACTGCATCTCCACGACCGGCCGCAGACCGTACATGGCCATGCCGACGGCGGTGCCGAGGATGCCGGCCTCGGCGAGCGGGGTGTCCGTGCAGCGGTCCTCGCCGAACTCCTTCGCCAGCCCGTCGGTGACCCGGAAGACACCGCCGAGGGCGCCCACGTCCTCGCCCAGGACGTGCACGGACGGGTCGGCGGCCATCGCGTCGCGCAGCGCGCGCGTGAGGGCCTGCGCCATGGTGGCGGGCTTGAGGGCGACGGTCGTCATCAGTGCGCGCCTTCCTGCTCGGCCTCGAGCTCGGCGCGCAGCAGGGCCTGCTGCTCGCGCAGTTGGGGAGTGGGTTCGGCGTACACGTGGGAGAACAGGTCCATCGGGTCCAGGACCGGGTCCTGGTTCATCCGGGCCCGCAGGTCGGCGGCCATCGCCTCGGCGTCGTCCCGCGCGGACTGCCGGGCGTCCTCGTCGAGCAGTCCGCGCGCGGTCAGCGCGCGCTCCAGCAGCAGGATCGGGTCGTGCTCCCGCCAGGTCTCCACCTCGGCGTCGCCGCGGTAGCGGGTGGCGTCGTCGGCGTTGGTGTGCGCGTCGATGCGGTAGGTGACCGCCTCCACGAGGGTCGGACCGCCGCCCTCGCGCGCCCGGCGCACGGCGTCGGCCAGCACCTCGTGCACGGCCGCCGCGTCGTTGCCGTCGACCAGACGGCCGGGCATGCCGTACCCGACGGCCTTGTGGGCCAGCGAGGGGGCGGCGGTCTGCTTGGCGAGCGGGACGGAGATGGCGAAGCCGTTGTTCTGCACGAGGAAGACGACCGGCGCCTGCCAGACGGCCGCGAAGTTCAGCGCCTCGTGGAAGTCGCCCTCGCTGGTGCCGCCGTCGCCGACCATGGCGAGGGCGACCACGTCGTCGCCCTTGAGGCGGGCGGCGTGGGCGAGGCCCACGGCGTGCGGAAGCTGGGTGGCGAGCGGCGTGCACAGGGGCGCCACCCGGTGCTCGTAAGGGTCGTAGCCGGTGTGCCAGTCGCCGCGCAGCAGGGTGAGGGCCTCGACGGGGTCCACGCCGCGTGCGACTACGGCGAGCGTGTCGCGGTAGCTGGGGAAGAGCCAGTCGCGCTCCTCGAGGACGAGGGCGGCGGCGACCTCGCAGGCCTCCTGGCCGGTGCTGGAGGGGTAGACGGCGAGCCTGCCCTGCTTGGTGAGGGCGGTGGCCTGGGCGTTGTAGCGGCGGCCGCGCACCAGCTGGGCGTAGAGGCGGCGCAGCAGTTCCGGGTCGGCCTGTGCGGCCGCGTCGGTGCCGAGGACGCGGTACGGCTCCGCGTCGGGCAGCAGCGGCGCGGGGTCGGTACGGGGCTGCCAGGCCGGCGGCGGAGTCGGCCGGTACGTGCCCCGCTGCTCCATGACCGTCATGACGGCACCTCCTCGGGAAGCGGCTACGGGAGGCGCGTCGGTTGTGACGCGTCTCACCTACCGATTGTTCGGTCGTCGGCACATTTTGGCTACAGCGCCCTTCAGGCTGTGGACAAACGGTTCTCCACAGCCTGAGATGGACGCAGTACGTCCAGGCCGGGAAAGCGGGGGGACATGGCACCTGAACAAATGGCCGACGGGCCGGAGAACGGTGCCCTGCTTCCGCCGGGCAACTCCGCGCAGTCCGCGCCGGGCGGGCCACCGCCGCCGCCCGGCTTCCCGCCGTCCGGCGGTCCGTCGCCGTCGTCCGGCGCCACGCTGCCGCCGGCGCGTCCGCTGGACGCCATCGACCAGGACATCCTGCAGATGCTCCAGGCGGACGGCCGCGCCTCGATACGGTCGGTCGCCGAGCGGGTCCACGTCTCGCGGGCCAACGCCTACGCGCGGATCAACCGGCTCATCGACGACGGGGTCATCCGCGGCTTCGGCGCCCGGGTGAACCACGAGCGCGCCGGCCAGGGCACGAGCGCCTACATCACCCTGAAGATCGTGCAGAACTCCTGGCGGACGGTGCGCGAGCAGCTCAGACAGCTGCCCGGCGCCTCCCACATCGCCCTCGTCGGGGGCGACTTCGACGTCCTGCTGCTGGTGCACACGCCCGACAACAGGGCGCTGCGCGAGGTGGTGCTGACCCGGCTCCAGGCGATCCCCGAGGTGCTCAGCACCCGCACCCTGCTGGTGTTCGAGGAGGAGGACCTGGAGCCGCAGGGCTGAGCAGGGCCGAGCCTCAGGGGGTGGGGCCGGCCTCGGCGGTCCGGTCGACCGGGCCGGCCGGGGCCGTGCGCAGGCCCTCGAAGACCAGCCGCACCACCGCTTCGGCCACCTCGCTCTCGACCATCCCCCGGCCGCCGGGCCGGTACCACTCGACGATCGAGTTGATCATCCCGAAGACCAGGCGGGTGGCGAGCCGCACCTCCATGTCGCCGCGTACGTCCCCGTCGGCGGCGGCCGCCCGCAGCAGCTCGGCGACCCGGTGGTCGAAGTCCCGGCGGCGTTCCAGCGCCCACCGCTCGGTGTCGGTGTTGCCGCGCACCCGCAGCAGCAGCGTCACGTACGGCAGTTCGCCGATCAGCACCTCGACCATGCGCCGTACGACGTACTCCAGCCGGTGCGAGGCCTGCCCCTCGCGCGCGTGCTCCTCGCCGAGGATCCCGAAGAGGCCGTCCAGGGCGCGGCTGACGGCCCGTTGCAGCAGTTCCTCCTTGCCGGCGACGTGGTGGTAGATCGACGACTTGGAGATCCCGGCCGCCTTGGAGAGGTGCTCCATGGAGGTGCCGTCGTAGCCGCGCTCGTTGAAGACCTGGACGGCGACGGAGAGCAGCGTCTCGGGGGTGTAGGTGTCGCGCTTGACGGTGGTCACGAGGCGCCCTCCCGCTTCTCGGTGGCGTAGGAGTGCCGGTAGAGCGCGAGGGACGGCGCGTAGCGGCCGCCGGGGTCGCGCTGGTGCAGGTCGTCCAGGAGCGAGTAGGCCCACATCCGGCCCAGGCGCCGGCTCCACTCGAAGGGCCCGAGGGGGTAGTTCACGCCCAGGCGCATCGCGGTGTCGATGTCCTCCTCGGTGGCGACGCCCTTGGCGACGGCGTCGTGCGCGAGGTCGACGATCCGCGCGACCGTGCGGGCGACGATCATGCCCGGGACGTCGCCGATGACGCTGACGTCCTTGCCGAGCGCCTGGAAGAGGCCGATCGCCTCGGACATGGTCTGCGCGGTGGTGTCCTGCGAGGCGGACAGGGCGATGCGGGTGGCCTTGCGGTAGTCCAGGGCGAGGTCGAAGTAGACGACGTCCCGGAACTCCACGGAGGTCTGGCCGTCGGCGAGCGCGAGTTGGCCGTCGCCCGGCAGGACCAGCCGGGTGCCGTGGTCCTCCTCCTCCTCGCGGACCTGGATGCCCGCCTCCCGGATCAGCGCGAGAAGCTCCGAGGCGGGGCCCAGGTTCCCCTCGGCGACGACGTAGGCGGGCGGCTGGGCCTTCTCCGCGGTGTGCGGCTCGGCCGGCTCGGCGCCCTCCCGGTAGTCGTACCAGCCCTGGCCGGTCTTGCGGCCGAGCCGGCCCGACTCGACCAGGCGGCGCTGGGCGAGCGAGGGCGTGAAGCGCGCGTCCTGGAAGAAGGACTGCCACACGGAGTGCGTCACCGACTCGTTGACGTCCTGGCCGATCAGGTCGGTCAGCTCGAAGGCGCCCATCCGGAAGCCGCCCGACTCGCGCAGGACGGCGTCGATGGTGGCCGGGTCGGCGCCCTGCGCCTCGTAGACGGCGAACGCCTCGGCGTAGAAGGGCCGGGCGATGCGGTTCACGATGAAGCCGGGGGTGTCGGCGCAGGCGACCGGCGTCTTGCCCCAGGAGCGGGCGGTCTCGTACGCGCGCGTGGCCGAGGTGACGTCGGTGGCGTGGCCCGAGACCACCTCGACCAGGGGCAGCAGCGGAGCCGGGTTGAAGAAGTGCAGGCCCACGAAGCGGCCGGGGTTGCGCAGGGCGCCGCCGACGGCGGTCACCGACAGGGACGAGGTGTTGGTGGCGAGCAGACAGTCCTCGCCGACCACTTCCTCCAGCTGCCGGAACAGCTCCTGCTTGATGTCCAGGCGTTCGACGACGGCCTCGACGACCAACGAGCAGTCGGCGAGGTCGGCGAGGTCCTGAGCGGGGTGCAGGCGGGCGCGTGCCTCGTCGCGGTCGCCGGCCGCGAGGCGGTCCTTCTCGACGAGCCGGTCGAGGCGGGCGCCGATCGCGGCGGCCGCTTCGCGGGCGCGGCCCGGGACGGCGTCGTACAGCCGCACGGCGTGGCCCGCGACCAGCGCGACCTGGGCGATGCCCTGGCCCATGGTGCCGGCGCCGACGACGGCCACGGGGCTGCTGAGGTCGAGTGCTGTCATGTGCGCGATCCTCCCGCACGGGGTTTTCCACAGATGCGGCAGGCCCCCTTGTCCCGACCGATCGTTCGGTTACTCTAGCCGTGACTGGCTGTTCCTGCCCAGGTTTCCGCCAGGCCATGAGCTCGACGGAGAGTTCTCAAGACGAGGAGTTGGTCCCGCATGGCCGCCGCCGAACTGACCGCGCACGCTCTGATCGCCCAGCACCGGCCCACCCTCGACCAGGCCCTGGAAGCGATCCGCACCCGCGCGTACTGGTCCCCGCACCCGGAACACCCCAAGGCCTACGGGGAGAACGGCAGCCTGGACGCGGCGGCCGGCAAGGCCGCGTTCGACGCCGTCCTGAACACCCGCCTCGACCTCGGCCAGCCCGGCACCGACGACTGGGTGGGCGGCGAGGTGTCGCCGTACGGCGTCGAGCTGGGCGTGACGTACCCGCACGCGGACGTGGACACGCTGCTGCCCGCCATGAAGGCCGGCCTCCGCGCCTGGCGGGACGCGGGCGCGGAGGTCCGCGCGGTGGTCTGCCTGGAGATCCTCAAGCGGATCAGCGACCGGACGCACGAGTTCGCGCACGCGGTCATGCACACCTCCGGCCAGGCCTTCATGATGGCGTTCCAGGCCGGCGGCCCGCACGCCCAGGACCGCGGTCTCGAGGCGGTGGCCTACGCCTACGCGGAGCAGGTCCGCACCCCCGGCACGGCGGAGTGGAGCAAGCCGCAGGGCAAGCGCGACCCGCTCGCGCTGACCAAGAGCTTCACTCCGGTCCCGCGCGGCATCGCCCTGCTCATCGGCTGCAACACCTTCCCCACCTGGAACGGCTACCCGGGCCTCTTCGCCTCCCTGGCCACCGGCAACGCGGTACTGGTCAAGCCCCACCCGCGCGCGGTGCTGCCGCTCGCCCTCACCGTGGGCGTCGCGCGCGAGGTGCTCGCCGCGGCCGGATTCGACCCGAACCTGGTCGCGCTGGCCGCCGAACGTCCCGGCGAGGGCATCGCCAAGACCCTGGCCACCCGGCCCGAGATCAAGATCGTCGACTACACCGGCTCCACCGCCTTCGGCGACTGGCTGGAGGCCAACGCCCGCCAGGCGCAGGTCTACACCGAGAAGGCCGGCGTCAACACGGTGATCGTGCACTCCACCGCGAACTACAAGGGCATGCTCGCCAACCTGGCGTTCTCGCTGTCCCTGTACAGCGGCCAGATGTGCACCACCCCGCAGAACCTGCTGATCCCCCGCGAGGGCATCCGCACCGACGACGGTCCGAAGAGCTTCGACGAGGTCGTCGCCGACCTCGCCCGCTCGCTCGACAGCCTGCTCGGCGACGACGTGCGCGCCAACGCCCTGCTGGGCGCGATCGTCAACCCGGACGTCAAGGCCCGCCTGGAAGCCGCGGCCGGTCTCGGCGAGGTCGCCCTCGCCTCCCGCGAGGTCGCCAACCCCGAGTTCCCGGACGCGGTCGTGCGCACCCCGGTGATCGTCAAACTCGACGGGGCAAAGCCGGACGACGAGGCCGCCTACATGAGCGAGTGCTTCGGCCCGGTCTCCTTCGCCGTCGCGGTCGACTCCGCGGCCGACGCGGTCGCCCTCCTGCGACGCACGGTGAGCGAGAAGGGCGCGATGACGGTCGGCGCGTACACCACCGACGCCGAGGTGGAGGAGGCGATCCAGGAGGTCTGCCTGGAGGAGGCGGCCCAGCTGTCCCTGAACCTCACCGGTGGGGTCTACGTCAACCAGACGGCCGCCTTCTCCGACTTCCACGGTTCGGGCGGCAACCCGGCGGCCAACGCGGCCCTCACCGACGGCGCGTTCGTCGCCAACCGCTTCCGGGTGGTCGAGGTCCGCAGGGAGGTCTGAGGGACCTACGGGGCAGGCGGGACGCGCGGCGCGCCCCCGTCGGCGCTCCAGTGGTACAGCGTCATGGCCACGCTGGTCGCGAGGTTGTAGCTGGAGACCTGGGGGCGCATCGGGAGCGCGAGGAGATGGTCGGCCCGTGCGCGCAGCTCGGCCGAGAGCCCGCTGCGCTCCGAGCCGAACGCGAGGAGGGCGTCGTCCGGGAGCCGCACGCCCCGGATGTCGTCGCCCTCCGGGTCGAGGGCGAACACCGGCCCGGCGGGCAGCTCGTCGACGGCCATCCGCTCCACGGCGGTGGCGAAGTGCAACCCCGCCCCGCCCCGCAGCACGGTCGGGTGCCAGGGGTCGAGCGTGCCGGTGGTCACCACCCCGGTCGCGCCGAACCCGGCGGCCAGCCGGATCACCGCTCCCGCGTTGCCCAGGTTGCGCGGGTTGTCCAGGACCACGACGGGAGCGGTCCGGGGCGTTCGCCCCAGCCGTTCCCGGTTGGCCGCGCGGGTGGGCCGCACCGCCAGGGCGGCGACCGCGGTGGGATGCGGGCGCGACACCAGGGAGGCGTACGTCGCCTGCGCGACCTCGGTCAGCAGCCCGTCCAACGCCTCGCGCACGTCGGGCGCCAGCTCCTCGGCGAGGGCGAGCGCCGCGCGCCGGTCGACGGCCACCGCCACCGGGACCTGCGCCCCGAACCGCACGGCGTGCTTGAGGGCGTGGAAGCCGTCGAGCAGCACGGCGTCGTCGGCGAGCCGGCGCCACCGGCCGAGCGGATCGTGGCCGTCGGTCACGGGCCCGGCGGCCACGGGATCGGCGGCCACGGGATCGGTCATGCCGTGAACCCTACGCGCGCGGGCTCGGCTTTCTCCTGGTCCGCCGGCTCCGCCGCCCCCTCGCCTCCGCCAGCGCCGGCAGCCAGCCGCTCACGCGCGCGTGCCGCCCAGCCGCCGAGCCGGTGCAGGAACGGCGTGGGCAGGAAGACGGCGTCGGTGGCGATCATCGCCAGCGAGAAGAACGGCAGCCCCAGTACGACGGCGATCACCGCGTGCTCGGTCATCATCACCGCCAGCAGCACGTTCTTCAGCCGCCGGTTGGACAGGGTGAACGGGAAGGCCACCTGCACGACGACGGTCCCATAGGTGGCGATCATGACCATCGTGCCGCTGGCGGACAGCAGGTCGGCGAGCATCGGCCAGGGCGAGAAGTAGTCCAGGTGCAGCGGGTAGTACACGGCGGTGCCGTCCTGCCAGCGCGAGCCCTGGATCTTGTACCAGCCGGCCGTCGCGTAGATCAGACAGGCCTCGGCCATGATCACCACGAGGGCGCCGTTGTGCAGGACGTTGCCGATCACGTCGCACAGGATCCGCGGCTGCGCCGACTTCTTCAGCCGCCCGACGGCCCACCACAGACCCTGCGCGCACCACGCCGCCCACAGCAGCGCGGGAATCGTCCACTCGCTGTGGAAACGGTCCGCCACGGTCACCGTGACCAGCACGCATCCGGACGCGGCCCACAGCACGGGGCCGACCCGGTCCGCGAACCGCTCCCCCCGCGCGCGTGCCTCCCGCGCCCGCCGGGCCCGTCGCGTGTCCAGCGACCACACCCGGCCGCAGCGCATGAAGACCAGGTAGACCGACATCAGATGCAGGACGTTGTCGCCGCCGTCGCCCACGAAGACGCTGCGGTTCTGCAGCGACAGCACCCCGACCATGAACAGCACCGACATCGCGCGGGTGCGCCAGCCCAACAGCAGCAGCGCGCTGGACAGCAGCGCGAGGGCGTAGACCAGCTCGAACCAAACGCGCCCGTCGGACCACATCAGGACCGTGAAGGCCCCGTTGGAGTCGATCAGCTGCCGGGCCAGCTCCCAGTCCCAGGGGCCGTCGGGACCGTAGAGCTCCGCCCGGTGGGGGAACTCGCGCAACAGGAACAGCAGCCAGGTCATGCTGAAGCCGATGCGGACGACGGCGCTCTGGTAGGGCCCGAGCGCCGACTCCGTGAGCCGGGCGATGCCGGCGGACACCGACAGAGAGAACCGGTTCACCTCGCGCCTCCCTCGGCCGCGCCGTCCGGCACCGACCACCAGGACAGTTCGCGGTACACCGGGCTCGTCGACACCTTCTCGGTGCTCCACTTCGGCGGGGTCACGTTGTTGGTCCGGGAGCGGACCTGGACCCGCTCGACGACACCGCCGCCGGCGGCCACGCCACCGCGCTCCAGCCGCAGCACCACGATGCGGCGCAGGTATGTCTCGGCGAGGGCGCCTCGGACGCCGACCGGTCGGTCGTCGTCGTTGTGCGTCGCGGTGAAGAAGTCCCACGCGCGGCGCAGCTCGTTCTGCTGGGTGTGGCTCGGCAGCAGGTTGCCGTCGATGGCCCGCCCGTCCTGCGCGGACAGGTCGTACCAGCCGGTGGTGCGCGATCCGCCGTCCGCGGTGCGCACCTGGGCGCGGACCTGGACGGAGATGTTCTGCTGCAGCGGATTGGGCGCGAACAGCTTCCAGTTCTGCTCGAACTCGGGGTAGATCCAGTCGTCGATCGCCTTGCCGTGCGCCTTGGTGACGGTGTTCGACGGCGCGACGTGCAGGAACACCATCCCGATCTGCACGCACACGGCGACCGCGACGACGGCGAGCGCCAGCGCGGCGCCGACCTGGTAACGGGGAGAGAGGGCCGCGACACCGGTCCGGGGCTCGTCGGGACCGGCCACGACGCCGCCGGGCTCCGGGCCACCGGGCGCGGGCCCGCCGGCCTCGGTGCCGCCGGCCTGCCGGCCGTCGCCCTCGCTGCCGTCGCCCTCGCCGGCGCCGGTCTCGGGGCGCGGCCCCGGTTCCGGGCGCGGCCCCGGTTCCGGGCGCGGGAGCTCGGATCGCGGGCCGGGCAGCGTGCCGCCAGGTGGGGCGTCCTTCGCGGGCGGCGTCTGCGCCTCCCCCGATCTGCTGCGCCCCTGTGGAGCGCCGGAGCCTCCGTCGTACGCGTCCATTCCGCCCCGTTCCCCGATCCCGGTCCGTCTCGCGCTGCGTCGCGCAATCGCGAACGGTACTCAGCCTCACCCGTTCGGCGCAGCCCTCCCCCCGCGGCGCGCCCGGGACGGGCCGCCGGGCGATGCGGTTGTCCACAGGGGACCACCGCAGGTTATCCACAGCGGTTGACACCTTACGACGGCCGTCCCACCATGGAATCGCACGGACCGAACGATCGGTCGGGAGACGGCTCGGGCAGAGCCGAGGCCGCGGCGCCCAGCCGAGGCCCTAGGTCAAGGGGGACCGCATGGCGACAGCGGCCGCGCACGGGACGGCCCGCACACTCGGGCACGCCGGGCAGGAGAGCGCCACCGGCGCCGACGAGGCGTACCAGCGCGTCTTCGACGCCACCGTGACCGCCGACGAGCGCATCGAGCCACGCGACTGGATGCCCGACGCCTACCGGGCGACGCTGGTGCGTCAGATCGCCCAGCACGCCCACTCCGAGATCATCGGCATGCAGCCGGAGGCCAACTGGATCACGCGTGCGCCCTCCCTGCGCCGCAAGGCCATCCTCATGGCGAAGGTGCAGGACGAGGCGGGCCACGGCCTCTACCTCTACAGCGCGGCCGAAACCCTCGGCGCCAGCCGCGAAGACCTGCTCGACAAGCTCCACACCGGCCGCCAGAAGTACTCGTCGATCTTCAACTACCCGACGCTGACCTGGGCGGACGTCGGGGCGATCGGCTGGCTGGTGGACGGCGCCGCGATCACCAACCAGGTCCCCCTGTGCCGGTGCTCGTACGGCCCGTACGCGCGGGCCATGGTCCGCGTCTGCAAGGAGGAGTCGTTCCACCAGCGCCAGGGCTACGAGCTCCTGCTGGCCCTCAGCCGCGGCACCCCGGAACAGCACGCGATGGCCCAGGACGCGGTGGACCGCTGGTGGTGGCCGTCGCTCATGATGTTCGGCCCGCCCGACGACGAGTCCGCGCACTCCGCGCAGTCGATGGCCTGGAAGATCAAGCGCCACTCGAACGACGAGCTGCGCCGGCGCTTCGTCGACATCTGCGTCCCGCAGGCGGAGTCGCTCGGCCTCACGCTCCCCGACCCGGATCTGCGGTGGAACGAGGAGAGCGGCCACTACGACTTCGGCCCGATCGACTGGACCGAGTTCAAGGAGGTCCTCAAGGGCAACGGGCCGTGCAACGAGCAGCGCATCACGCAGCGCAGAAGCGCACACGAGGAGGGCGCGTGGGTACGCGAGGCAGCCACCGCCTACGCGGCCAAGCACAGCCCCAGGACGGAAGTGGAGCAGGCATGACCGACACCGACTGGCCCCTGTGGGAGGTCTTCGTGCGCTCCCGGCGCGGCCTCTCGCACACCCACGCCGGCAGCCTGCACGCGCCGGACGCCGAGTTCGCGCTGCGCAACGCCCGCGACCTGTACACCCGCCGTGGCGAGGGCGTCTCCCTCTGGGTCGTGCCGTCCACGGCGATCACGGCCTCCTCGCCGGACGAGAAGGACCCGTTCTTCGAACCGGCCGCCGACAAGCCCTACCGTCACCCGACGTTCTACGAGATCCCGGAAGGGGTGAAGCACCTGTGACGCGTGAAGCGCCCGCACCCACGGCCGCGCCCACGACCACCGCCGCCCTCGCCCTCGGCGACGACGCCCTGGTGCTCTCCCACCGCCTGGGGGAGTGGATGGGCCACGCGCCCGTGCTGGAGGAGGAGGTCGCGCTGGCCAACATCGCGCTCGACCTGCTCGGCCAGGCCCGGATCCTGCTGTCCATGGCCGGCGACGAGGACGAGTTGGCCTACCTGCGCGAGGAACGCGCCTTCCGAAACGTCCAGTTGGTCGAGCAGCCCAACGGCGACTTCGCCCACACCATCACCCGCCAGCTGTACTTCTCCACCTACCAGCACCTGCTGTACGACCGGCTCGCGTCCGGGGGCGGCCCGTTCGCGGGGCTCGCGGCCAAGGCCGTCAAGGAGGTCGCCTACCACCGCGACCACGCCGAGCAGTGGGCGCTGCGGCTCGGCGACGGCACCGAGGACAGTCACGAGCGCATGCGGCATGCCTGCACGGCTCTGTGGCGGTTCACGGGCGAGCTGTTCCGTCCCCTGGAGGGCCTCGGCCTCGATCCGGCAGACCTGGAGCCGGACTGGCTGGCGTCGGTGGGCGACCTGCTGGGCCGGGCCGGTCTCAGGCTGCCCGAGGGGCCGCGCAGCGGAGCGTGGACCGCCGGCGCCGGTCGCGAGGGCGTGCACACCGAGTCGTTCGGCCGGATGCTCGCCGAGATGCAGCATCTGCACCGCAGCCACCCGGGGGCGGCATGGTGACGCCGACCGCGCTGGAGGCGGAACTGTTCGCGGTGGCCGGCTCGGTGCCCGACCCCGAACTGCCCGTGCTCACCCTTCAGGACCTCGGCGTGCTGCGCGCGGTGCGCCTGCGTGACGCGGACGCGGTCGAGGTGGAGCTGACCCCCACCTACACCGGCTGTCCGGCGGTCGAGGCGATGTCCCAGGACATCGAACGCGCGCTGCGCGAACACGGGGTGCGCGAGGTGACGGTGCGCACGGTGCTCACGCCCGCCTGGTCGACCGACGACATCTCCGCCGAAGGGCGCCGCAAGCTGCGGGAGTTCGGCATAGCGCCGCCGCGCACCGTGCGCGACCCGGGCCCGGTGCCGCTGGAGCTCGGACCGACCCGGGCCGGCCGGACCGTGGGCCCGACCGCCGGCCCGACCGCCCGACGGGCCGCGCCCGAGCCGGGGGCCGGGCACGCGCTCCCGGCCGGTTCCGCGACTGCGGCCGACGACCGGCAACCGGACCCGATCCGGTGCCCGCACTGCGGCTGCGCCGACACCGAGTTGCTGAGCCGCTTCTCCTCCACCGCCTGCAAGGCGTTGCGGCGGTGCCTGGCCTGCCGCGAACCCTTCGACCACTTCAAGGAGCTGTGATGGCGCGCTTCCACCCGCTCCGGGTCGCCGCGGTGGACCGCCTCACGGACGACTCCGTCGCCCTCACCCTGACCGTCCCCGACCGGCTGCGCGAGGAGTTCCGGCACGCTCCGGGACAGCACCTCGCGCTGCGCCGCACGGCCGGGAGAACCGACGGCGCCGGTGGCGTCGAGGCGCTCGACGGGACCGGTTCGGCCGACGGGTTCGAGGTCCGGCGGACCTACTCGATCTGCTCGCCGGCGCCGGACCCCGGCGGCCGGGGAGCCGGCACCCTGCGGGTGGGCGTGCGGCTGGTCGAGGGGGGAGCCTTCTCGACGTACGCGATGAAGGAGATCGTCGTCGGCGACGAGCTCGACGTGATGACTCCGGCGGGCCGGTTCACCCTCGACCCCGCGCCCGGCCTGTACGCGGCGATCGTCGGCGGCAGCGGCATCACGCCGGTGCTGTCGATCGTCTCGACGCTGCTGGCCCGTGAGCCCTCGGCCCGCTTCTGCCTCGTGCGCAGCGACCGGACGGCCGCCTCGACGATGTTCCTGGAGGAGGTCGCCGACCTGAAGGACCGCTTCCCCGAACGCTTCCAGCTGGTCACCGTCCTCTCCCGTGAGGAACAGCAGGCGGGGCTCCCCTCCGGGCGGCTGGACCGGGAGCGGCTGACCGGGCTGCTGCCCGCGCTGCTGCCGGTGCGGCAGGTGGCCGGGTGGTTCCTGTGCGGACCGTTCGGGCTGGTCCAGGGCGCGGAGCAGGCGCTGCGCGAGATCGGAGTCGAGCGGTCCCGGATCCACGAGGAGATCTTCCACGTGGACGTCGCACCGCCGCCCACCCGTCCGGCGGCCCCCGCCCACAGCACCGTGACCGCCCGGCTCGACGGCCGGGGCGGCAGCTGGCCGGTGCGGGACGGGGAGTCGGTCCTGGAGACGGTGCTGCGCAACCGCCCCGACGCGCCCTACGCCTGCAAGGGCGGGGTGTGCGGAACCTGCCGTGCCTTCCTGGTCTCCGGCGAGGTGCGCATGGACCGCAACTTCGCGCTGGAGCCGGAGGAGACGGACGCGGGATACGTCCTCGCATGCCAGTCGCATCCGGTGACGGAGGCGGTGGAGGTGGACTTCGACCGCTGAGCGACCGCTGATGGACCGCCGGGCGACCGCTGAGCGACCGCTGATGGACCGCCGGCGACCGCCCGTTCCCTTCTTCTGGAACCTGTTCTATCTTGACGACCCGTCAGATCAGCTGACCCGTCGGGAGGACAGGCCGTGGACTTCACCTTCACCGAGGAGCAGCAGGCCGCGGCCGAGGCGGCGCGGGGCGTGCTCGCCGGGGTCGCCCCCGACGGCGTGCCGAGCCCCGCGCTCACCAGGGGCGCCGTGGCCGACTCCTTCGACCGCGCGCTGTGGGACAGGCTCGCGGCGGCGGACCTGCTCAGCCTGCTCCTGGACGAGGAGTCCGGCGGCGCCGGCCTGGACGCCGTCGCCCTGTGCCTGGTGCTGCGCGAGTCTGCGAAGGTGCTGGCACGCGTGCCGCTGCTGGAGAACAGCGCCGCGCTGGCCGCCGTACAGGCTTACGGCAGCCCGGAGTCCAGGTCGGCCCTGCTGGCCCCGGCGGGGCGGGGCGAGGTCGTCCTGACCGTCGCCGCCAACGGCCGCACCGGCCACGACCCGGCCGAACTCGCCGTCACCGCCCGCCGGGACGACGCGGGCGGCAGCAGCGAAGCGGAGGCCGCGGAGGGCGGCGGCGCATGGGTGCTGGACGGTGTGCAGACGGCCGTGCCGTGGGCGTACGACGCCGACTTCGTCCTCGTGCCGGCGCGCACGGGGGACGACCGCAGCATCCTCGCCGTCGTGCCGCGCGAGCACGAGGGGGTCGCGCTCGCCGAGCAGATCTCCACCACCGGCGAACGGCTCGGCGAACTGCGCCTGGAATCGGCGAGGATCCCCGCGCGGGACGTCATCACCGCCGAGGGCGCATGGGAGTGGCTGCGCGCCCTGCTGGCCACGGGGACGTGCGCCCTGGCGCTCGGACTGGGCGAGCGCGTGCTGCGGATGACCGGCGACTACACCAGCAAGCGCGAACAGTTCGGGCACCCCGTCGCCAGCTTCCAGGCCGTCGCCGTGCAGACCGCCGACCGCTACATCGACCTCCGGGCGATGGAGGTCACCCTGTGGCAGGCCGCGTGGCGGATCGCCTCCGGCGCGCCCGGCGCGCTGCCGGCGTCCGGTGACGTCGCGGTGGCCAAGATCTGGGCCTCCGACGGCGTCCGGCGGATCGTGCAGACCGCGCAGCATCTGCACGGAGGCTTCGGAGCCGACGTCGACTACCCGCTGCACCGGTACCACGCCTGGGCCAAGCACCTGGAGCTGTCGCTGGGCCCGGCCGCGGCGCACGAGGAGGCGCTGGGCGACCTGCTCGCCGCCCATCCCCTCGGCTGACCCGACCCCTTCGGCCGGACCGCCGGTGGACGAGGCGGACCGCTGGGGGCCGCTAGAGGACGAAGCCCGGCGCGCCGTCGTCGGTGACGACGGGGCGGCCGGTGGCGGCCCAGGTCTGCATGCCGCCGTCGACGTTGACGGCGTCGACGCCCTGCTGCGCGAGATACATGGTGACCTGGGCCGAACGACCGCCGGAACGGCAGATCACATGGATCCGTCCGTCCCGCGGAGCCGCCTCGGTCAGCTCGCCGTAGCGGGCGACGAACTCGCTGATGGGAATGTGCAGCGCCCCTTCGGCGTGCCCCGCCCGCCACTCGTCGTCCTCACGGACGTCCAGCAGGAAGTCGTCGTCCTTGAGGTCCCCGACCTCGACCGTGGGCACAGCAGCTCCGAAACTCATGCCCCCGACGCTACCCGAACCGAGCCCCACCACGAGGGGCGCCAGCCCGCGCTAGCCCACCAGCTCGGCCAGTTCCGACTCGCGTGCGGCGACGTCGGCGAGAAGCTTGTCGGCGATCTCGTCCAGGAGGCGATCGGGGTCGTCCGGGGCCATGCGGAGCATCGAGCCGATCGCGCTGTCCTCCAGTTCGCGGGCGACCAGCGTGAGCATCTCCTTGCGCCGGGCGAGCCACTCCAGGCGCGCGTAGAGCTCCTCGCTGGGGCTCGGGGTGCGCTCGGCGGGCGCCGGGCCGGCCGCCCACTCCTGGGCCAGCTCGCGCAGCAGGGCCTCGTCGCCCCGGGCGTAGGCCGCGTTGACTCGGGTGATGAACTCCTCACGCCGAGCCCGCTCGTCGTCCTCCTGGGCCAGGTCGGGGTGGGCCTTGCGGGCCAGCTCGCGGTAGAGCTTGCGGGCCTCCTCGCTGGGCCGCACCCGCTCGGGGGGCCGCACGGACCGGTCCGTGAGCATCGCCGCGGCCTCCGGGTACAGCCCTTCACCGTCCATCCAGCCGTGGAACAGCTCCTCGACCCCGGGCATCGGCAGCACCCGGGCCCGCGCCTCGGCGGCCCGGCGCAGATCCTCGGGATCGCCGGTGCGGGTTGCTCGGGCCTCGGCGATCTGCGCTTCCAGCTCGTCGAGCCGCGCGTACATCGGACCGAGTTTCTGGTGGTGGAGCCGCGAGAAGTTCTCGACCTCGACGCGGAAGGTCTCCACCGCGATCTCGAACTCGATCAACGCCTGCTCGGCGGCCCGCACGGCCTGCTCCAGCCGTGCCTCGGGCCGGGGCTGCTCAGCTTCGGGGGTCGTCACCCGGCCAGCCTAGGGCCTCTCCGGCAGAACATGCCGGACAGGCCCCCGACCGGACCACCGCCGACCACCGCCGAGCACCGTCGCGGAGGCACGCGAACGCATGCGGACGCACACGCACGCTGCGCACACCACCCGGCCCGCCCGGCGCCGCACACCGTCGTCAGGCCCCGGCGCCGCACACCGTCGTCAGGTCTCGGACGCGGCTCAGACGCCCGTCTCGGCCGAGATCCTTCCCGCCCGGATCGCCGCGACCAGCTCCGTGTGGTCCGCCTCGGTGCGGTCGGCGTAGGCCACGGCGAACGCCGCGACGGCCTCGTCGAGTTCCTCGTGCTTGCCGCAGTACCCGGCGATCAGGCGGGGGTCGGCGCTGTGGGAGTGGGCGCGGGCCAGCAGGGCGCCGGTCATACGGCCGTAGTCGTCGACCTGGTCGGCGGCGAGCGCGGCCGGGTCGACGCTGCCCTTGCGGTTGCGGAACTGCCGTACCTGGAATGGGCGTTCCCCGACCGTCGTCCAGCCCAGCAGACTGTCGCTGACGACCTGCATGCGCTTTTGGCCGAGCACCACCCGGCGGCCCTCGTGATCCACCTCCGGCGCCTCGAAGCCGGCGGTCACCAGATGCGGGACGAGCGCCGACGCTCGCGCCTCCTTGACCTGGAGGATCAGCGGCTCGCCCCGGTGGTCCAGCAGCAGGACCACGTACGACCGCGTCCCCACGCTGCCCGTGCCGACGATGCGGAAGGCCACGTCGTGCACCGCGTGACGGGACAGCAGGGGGTGGCGGTCCTCGGGCAGCGTGGCCAGATAGTGCTCCAGGGACGCGGCCACCGCATGGGCCTCCGCGTCCGGGACCCGGCGCAGCACCGGCGCCGCGTCGACGAAGCGGCGACCGCCGTCCTCGGTCGCCTCGGTCGACTTCGCCGCGAACCGCCCGCTGGTGTTGGCCCGGGCCTTCTCCGAGACCCGCTCCAGGGTGCCCAGCAGATCATGGGCGTCGGTGTGGGAGACCAGTTCCTCGTCAGCGATGGCGTTCCACGCGTCCAGCACCGGGAGCCTGGCCAGCAACCGCATGGTGCGCCGGTAGGAGCCGGCGGCGCCGTGCGCCGCCCGGCGGCAGGTGTCCTCGTCCGCTCCGGCCTCCCGGCCCGCGAGCACCAGGGAGGCGGCGAGGCGCTTGAGGTCCCACTCCCAGGGCCCCTCGACCGTCTCGTCGAAGTCGTTGAGGTCGATGACCAGGCCGCCCCGGGCGTCGCCGTACAGACCGAAGTTCGCCGCGTGGGCGTCCCCGCAGATCTGGGCACGCACTCCGGTCATGGGCGTGCGGGCCAGGTCGTACGCCATGAGCCCCGCCGAGCCGCGCAGGAAGGCGAACGGCGTCGCCGCCATCCGGCCGACCCGAATCGGCGTGAGCTCCGGGATCCGGCCCCGGCCCGACTCCTCGACCGCCGTCACCGCGTCCGGCCTGGAGGCGTCCAGAACGAGTTCGGCGTGCGCGGACCGCGGCACCCGGCCGCGCAGCAGCTTGCCCTGCGCCTTGGGCGTCACGGGAGCAGCGTCCGATCCCGTCCCGGCGCGGCTCCCGGCCGGCCACTCGGCGAATCCCCGCACCCGCGGGAGCCTGCGCGCCTCGCCCGTTCCCGCCCCTGCACCCTCGGCCTCGGTCGCCATGACCGCCTCCCCCGCACACGTATGTCGTCCGGCTCGACGAGCCGGACATCAATTCGTGCAGACCGTACAGCCGCCCGGCCAGGACCCGGCAGTCACCGGCGGGATCGGCCCCGTCCGCGAGTCACAGGTGGATGTTTCACGTGAAACGCCCCCACACCGTCACGGGCCACCACCCTGAGACGTTCCTCACACACCGTGAGCAACCGCGGCCTGTACCGGCCGGTTCCCGACCGCCCCCTCGACCGCCCCCGGACATGCGAAAGCCCCGCAGATCTTTCGATCTGCGGGGCCATTCGACTGGTGCGCGAGGGGGGAGTTGAACCCCCACGCCCTTTCGGGCACTGGAACCTGAATCCAGCGCGTCTGCCTATTCCGCCACCCGCGCATTGGGTGTGTCCTCGGGCTTGTGGGCTTTTCGGCCCGCCGCCTTCCGACATGCAGAACATTAGCACGCGGTCCAGGGTGCGTTCACATCCCTTTCTGGCGGGCAGGGAGCAGGTGAGGACCCGTCCGCGGCCTCCTACGTCTCGGCCGTGACTGGTTCGCGTATCAACCTCGTACCTATGGCGGCCGTCTCCCCAGGAGCCGGACGAGGAGCACAGCCAGGTGCGGGACACTGGTCCACGGCCGCCTCTACGATCCTGGCGGAAGCGAGAGCGAGAAGCAGGTGAGCCAGAGGGCGTCGACACCCGTCGACGGGGTCGACAGGGGGAACCAGCCGATTCACCGGCGCGTGGATACGATCTGTAAGCAGTACCAGGTAAGCAGCACGGTTCGGGACGGCAGCCACTACGGAGGAGGTGCCCCATGGGAGTCCTGAAGAAGTTCGAGCAGCGTCTCGAGGGTCTGGTCAACGGCACCTTCGCCAAGGTGTTCAAGTCCGAGGTCCAGCCCGTGGAGATCGCCGGCGCGCTCCAGCGCGAGTGCGACAACAACGCCACCATCTGGAACCGCGATCGCACGGTCGTCCCCAACGACTTCATCGTGGAGCTGAGCACGCCCGACTACGAGCGGCTCAGCCCCTACTCCGGCCAGCTCGGCGACGAACTGGCCGGCATGGTGCGCGACTACGCCAAGCAGCAGCGCTACACCTTCATGGGGCCGATCAAGGTCAACCTGGAGAAGGCCGACGACCTCGACACCGGCCTCTACCGAGTGCGCAGCCGTACGCTCGCCTCCTCCACCAGCCAGACGGACGACGCGTCCGCCGGCGGCCGACCGCGCCCCGGCGCGCCGGGCGCCGCCTATCCCGGCGCCGGCGGGGCAGCCGCCCCGCCCATGCCGTCCGCCCCGCCGCCCGGCGCCCCCGGCGCCCGTCCCGGCGGCTACGGCTACCCGCCCGCCGCAGGGACCGCGCGTCCCGGCGGGGCAGGCGCAGGACTGGCCGGGGCTGCGCAGCCCGGCTCCCGCACCCGCCACTGGATCGAGATCAACGGCACCCGCCACCAGATCTCCCGCGCGACGCTCGTGCTGGGCCGCAGCACCGAGGCCGACGTGCGGATCGACGACCCCGGCGTCTCCCGCCGGCACTGCGAGATCCGGACCGGTTCGCCCTCGACGATCCAGGATCTCGGCTCCACCAACGGCATCGTGGTGGACGGGCAGCACACCACCCGCGCTACGCTCCGCGACGGCTCGCGGATCGTCGTGGGCAGCACCACCATCATTTACCGGCAAGCCGAAGGGTGAAGCGGGGGCAATGTCAGAGCTGACCCTCACGGTCATGCGGCTGGGTTTCCTGGCCGTACTGTGGCTGTTCGTGATCGTGGCCGTGCAGGTCATCCGCAGCGACCTCTTCGGTACGCGCGTCACCCAGCGCGGTGCGCGCCGGGAGGCCGGGCGGGCGCAGCAGGCACAGCGCCAGCAGGCGCCTCCACAACAGCGCCAGCAGCCGGCCGCCGCCGGCCGCACGCGCCGCAACGCACCGACGAAACTGGTCGTGTCCGAGGGCACCCTCACCGGCACGACCGTCGCACTCCAGGGCCAGACCATCACTCTGGGCCGGGCGCACGACAGCACCATCGTGCTGGACGACGACTACGCCTCCAGCCGCCATGCCAGGATCTACCCGGACCGCGACGGCCAGTGGATCGTCGAGGACCTGGGCTCCACGAACGGCACCTATCTCGACCGATCGCGACTGACGACTCCCACACCGATCCCGCTGGGCGCGCCGATCCGTATCGGCAAGACCGTCATCGAGCTTCGGAAGTAGTGCTACATCATGAGTGAGCGCGAGCGGAGCGAGCACGCGGCGGCGGCCGGCACCCAGGGCCCCGGTGTGCTCCCGACCGGAGGGTGGGCAGTGTGGCTCGACACGACCGGCTGTACCCGGGGCCGACGGGCGAGGTGCGCATGAGTCTGTCACTGCGCTTCGCCGCCGGATCGCACAAGGGCATGATCCGGGAGGGCAACGAGGACTCCGGTTACGCCGGTCCGCGCCTGCTCGCCATCGCCGACGGCATGGGCGGCGCCGCCGCCGGCGAGGTCGCCTCCTCCGAGGCCATCTCCACCATCGTCGCCCTCGACGACGACGTCCCCGGCTCCGACGTCCTGACCTCGCTCGGCACCGCCGTCCAGCGCGCCAACGACCAACTGCGCGCCCTGGTCGAGGAGGACCCCCAGCTCGAAGGCATGGGGACGACCCTGACCGCCCTGCTGTGGACGGGCCAGCGCCTCGGCCTCGTGCACGTCGGCGACTCGCGCGCCTACCTGCTGCGCGACGGCGTCCTCACCCAGATCACCCAGGACCACACCTGGGTGCAGCGCCTGGTCGACGAGGGCCGCATCACCGAGGAAGAAGCCACCACCCACCCCCAACGCTCCCTGCTGATGCGGGCGCTGGGCAGCGGCGAGCACGTCGAACCGGACCTGTCGATCCGTGAGGTCCGGGCCGGCGACCGCTATCTGATCTGCTCCGACGGCCTGTCCGGCGTCGTCTCCCACCAGACGCTCGAGGACACCCTCGCCAGCTACCAGGGCCCCCAGGAGACCGTGCAGGAGCTCATCCAGCTCGCCCTGCGCGGCGGCGGCCCCGACAACATCACCGTGATCGTCGCCGACGTCCTCGACCTGGACACCGGTGACACGCTCGCCGGGCAGCTGTCCGACACCCCGGTCGTCGTCGGCGCCGTCGCCGAGAACCAGCTCCAGCTGCACGACAACGGCATCATGCAGACCCCGGCCGGCCGCGCCTCGGGTCTCGGCCGCAGGCAGCAGGGACACGGCGGGGGCGGCGAGTTCGGCCCACCCGGCTCCGGCGGCGACATCACCGGCTTCATCCCCACCGACGGCTTCGGCGACTACACCGACGACGACTTCGTCAAGCCGCGCAAGGGCCGCAGGTGGCTGAAGAGATCCTTCTACGGCGTCCTGGCACTCGCGGTCGTCGCCGGCGGACTCTACGGCGGCTACCGCTGGACCCAGACGCAGTACTACGTCGGCACCAAGGACGAGCACGTCGCCCTGTACCGGGGCATCAGCCAGGACCTGGCGTGGGTGTCGCTGTCGAAGGTGGAGAAGGACCACCCCGAGATCGAACTCAAGTACCTGCCGGAGTACCAGCGCAAGCTGGTGGAGGCCACGATCGCCGAAGGCGACCTGTCCACCGCCCGCAAGAAGGTCGACGAGCTGGCCGTCCAGGCCTCCGCCTGCAAGAAGCAGGCCGGCTCCGCCACCGCGGGAGCCACCGGCTCCAAGACCGGCTCGAAGACCGGTGTGGGCCGGACGGGCGCCACCACGGGAACCACCCCCGTCTCCGTCACGTCCAAGGCATCGCCGAGCCCCTCGGCAACCGCGTCCCCGTCCGTACCCGCGACCCCCACTCCCACCCCCGGCCCGAGCCTTTCGGAGGAGGAGCAGAAGGTCGTCTCGCGGTGCGGTGAGCAGTAGGCAAGCCGTGAGAGGCCCCGTCACACGATGAGCAGTACTACCAACTCGCCGACGCACCACACGTCCACGATCGGCTCGATCGGCACCCCGAGCCGACGCAACACCGAGCTCGCGCTCCTGGTGTTCGCCGTCGTCATCCCGGTGTTCGCCTACGCCAACGTGGGCCTGGCCATCAACGAGCAGGTGCCGTCCGGCCTCCTGAGCTACGGGCTCGGCCTCGGGCTGCTCGCCGGCGTCGCCCACCTCGTCGTGCGCAAATTCGCGCCGTACGCCGACCCACTGCTGCTGCCGGTGGCCACCCTGCTCAACGGACTCGGACTCGTCGCCATCTGGCGCCTCGACCAGTCCAAGCTGCTGCAGCAGATCAAACAGGCCGGCACGGCCGCGCCACGCCAACTGCTCTACACGGCGCTGGGCATCGCGCTGTTCGTCGTGGTGCTGATCTTCCTCAAGGACCACCGCGTCCTGCAGCGCTACACCTACATCTCCATGGTCGGCGCGATCTTCCTGCTGCTGCTCCCGCTCGTCCCGGGCCTCGGCCAGAACATCTACGGCGCCAAGATCTGGATCTCGGTCGCCGGTTTCTCCATCCAGCCCGGTGAGTTCGCCAAGATCGTGCTGGCCATCTTCTTCGCCGGCTACCTGATGGTGAAACGCGACGCGCTCGCCCTGGCCAGCCGCCGCGTCCTCGGCCTGTACCTGCCGCGCGGCCGCGACCTCGGCCCGATCATCGTGGTCTGGTTCATCTCGATCCTGATCCTGGTCTTCGAGACGGACCTCGGCACCTCGCTGCTGTTCTTCGGAATGTTCGTCATCATGCTGTACGTCGCCACCGAGCGGACCAGCTGGATCGTCTTCGGCCTGCTGATGTCGGCGGTCGGCGCGGTCGGCGTGGCCCAGTTCGAGAGCCACGTCCAGCAGCGTGTGCAGGCCTGGCTCGACCCGTTGAAGGAGTACAAGCTCTCCCAGGCGGGCGTCGGCGGCGGCCACTCCGAGCAGGCCATGCAGGCACTGTGGGCGTTCGGCTCCGGCGGCACACTGGGCACCGGCTGGGGCCAGGGCCACTCCGAGCTGATCCGGTTCGCCGCCAACTCCGACTTCATCCTCGCCACCTTCGGCGAGGAACTCGGACTGGCCGGCATCATGGCGCTCCTGCTGCTCTACGGCCTGATCGTCGAACGCGGCGTGCGCACCGCCCTCGCCGCCCGCGACCCGTTCGGCAAGCTCCTCGCGATCGGTCTCTCCGGCGCCTTCGCCCTGCAGGTCTTCGTCGTCGCCGGCGGTGTGATGGGCCTCATCCCGCTGACCGGCATGACGATGCCCTTCCTCGCCTACGGCGGCTCCTCCGTCATCGCCAACTGGGCCCTGATCGGCATCCTGATCAGGATCAGCGACACCGCGCGCCGCCCGGCGCCCGCACCCGCCTCCAACCCCGACGCCGAGATGACCCAGGTGGTCCGCCCGTCATGAACAAGCCCCTGCGCCGGATCGCGCTCTTCTGCGGCCTCCTCGTCCTCACCCTGCTGCTGCGCGACAACTACCTGCAGTACGTCAAGGCCGACAGCCTCGCCAGCGACACCAAGAACCGCCGCGTCAACATCACCCGCTACGCCACCCCGCGCGGCGACATCATCGTGGACGGCAAGGCCATCACGGGCTCGGTCGAGACCACCGGCGACTACAAGTACAAGCGCACCTGGTCCAACGGCGCCATGTGGGCGCCGGTCACCGGCTACTCCTCGCAGGCCTTCGGCGCCACCCAGCTGGAGCGGCTCGAGGACGGCATCCTCAGCGGCAACGACGACCGGTTCTTCTTCCGCAACACCCTGGACATGATCACGGGCAAGGAGAAGAAGGGCGGCAGCGTCGTCACCACCCTCAACGCCGCCGCGCAGAAGGCCGCCTACCAGGGCCTGGGCAGCAAGAAGGGCGCGGTCGCCGCGATCGAGCCGTCCACCGGCAAGATCCTCGCGCTGGTCTCCACGCCGTCCTACGACCCGTCGAAGTTCGCCGGATCGTCCAACGCGGACGCCGAGGCGTGGGGCAAGGTCCAGAAGAAGAACGACCCCGACGACCCGATGCTCAACCGCGCGCTGCGCGAGACCTACCCCCCGGGCTCCACGTTCAAGGTCGTCACCGCCGCGGCCGCGCTGGAGAACGGCGAGGTCCCCGGCGTCGACACGAAGACGGACACCCCGGACCCGTTCCCGCTGCCGCTGTCCACCAGCAAGCTCACCAACGAGCACGGCGCCTGCGAGAACGCCACCCTGCGCTACGCGCTCATGGTGTCCTGCAACACCGTCTTCGCGAAGATGGCCGACAACGTCGGCAACGCGAAAATGATCCAGCAGGCGAAGAAGTTCGGCTTCAACGAGGCCAAGCTGGACACCCCGGTGCGCGCCGCCGAGTCGGTCTTCCCCGAGGACAACCGGCCACAGAACTCGCTGGACGGCATCGGCCAGGGCTCCAACCGCGCCACCCCGCTCCAGATGGCCATGGTGGCCTCGGCGGTCGCCAACGACGGCAAGCTGATGAAGCCGTACATGGTCGACCAGCTCAAGGCCCCCAACCTGGACACCCTGGAGACGACACAGCCCCAGCAGCTGTCCCAGGCCGTCTCGTCCAAAACCGCACAGGCCCTCCAGGAGATGATGGAGACGGTCGTCAACGACGACCAGGGCACCGGCGGCAAAGCCAGGATCGACGGCGTCAAGGTCGGCGGCAAGACCGGCACCGCCCAGCACGGCCTGAACAACAAAGAGAAGCCGTACGCCTGGTTCATCTCGTACGCGAAGCTGTCCGACGGCAGCGCCCCGGTGGCCGTCGCCGTCGTCGTCGAGGACGGCGCGGCCGACCGCGGCGACATCACCGGCGGCGGTCTCGCCGGCCCGATCGCAAGGGACGTGATGAAGGCAGTCATCGGCAGCAAGAAGTGACCCCCATCACGTCGCCTACACATCGGTGCACGTTGCGATACCGGTCTCGTATCGGGTGACGGGCTTGGCCAGGTCACACAGCGCCGTCCGGGTACGGTATGCCCGGACGGCAGCCTCCGACCGCACACGTGTGCCGGTCGGGACCGACGGAGAGGGCTGGTAAGTAGCTATGGAAGAGCCGCGTCGCCTCGGCGGCCGGTACGAGCTGGGCCACGTGCTCGGCCGTGGTGGCATGGCCGAGGTCTACTTCGCGCATGACACCCGCCTCGGCCGCACCGTGGCGGTGAAGACGCTGCGCGCGGACCTCGCGCGCGACCCTTCCTTCCAGGCCCGGTTCCGCCGGGAGGCCCAGTCGGCCGCCTCGCTCAACCACCCCGCGATCGTCGCGGTCTACGACACCGGCGAGGACTACATCGACGGGGTCTCGATCCCGTACATCGTCATGGAGTACGTCGACGGCTCCACGCTCCGCGAACTGCTCCACTCCGGCCGCAAACTGCTGCCGGAGCGGACCCTGGAGATGACCATCGGCATCCTTCAGGCCCTGGAGTACTCGCACAGAGCCGGCATCGTCCACCGCGACATCAAGCCCGCGAACGTCATGCTGACGCGCAACGGCCAGGTCAAGGTCATGGACTTCGGCATCGCCCGCGCCATGGGCGACTCCGGCATGACGATGACACAGACGTCCGCGGTCATCGGCACCGCCCAGTACCTCTCCCCGGAGCAGGCCAAGGGCGAGCAGGTCGACGCCCGCTCCGACCTGTACTCGACCGGCTGCCTGCTGTACGAGCTGCTGACGGTCCGACCGCCGTTCGTCGGGGACTCCCCGGTCGCAGTGGCCTACCAGCACGTCCGCGAGGAACCCCAGCCGCCGAGCGTCTTCGACCCCGAGATCACCCCCGAGATGGACGCGATCGTCCTCAAGGCGCTGGTCAAGGACCCGAACTACCGCTACCAGTCGGCCGACGAGATGCGCCTGGACATCGAGGCCTGCCTCGACGGCCAGCCGGTCGCGGCCACGGCGGCGATGGGCTCGGTCGGCTACGGCGGCTACGGCGACGACCAGGCGACCACCGCCATGCGCGCGGACGCCGGCGCCACGTCGATGCTGCCGCCCATGAACCCGGACGACGGCGGCTACGGCTACGACGACCGCCCCGACCGGCGCCGCCAGAAGAAGTCGAACACCTCCACGATCCTGCTGATCCTCGCCGCGGTCCTGGTACTCGTCGGCGCGATCCTGATCGGCAAGTGGGTGTTCACCGGCGACCCCACGGACAAGCCCATCGCCGCTCCGAACTTCGTCGGCCAGACGCTGGCCCAGGCCAAGACCATGGCCACCAACGTCGAACTCACGGTGAAGACCACCGAGAGCCCCTGCGCGAACCAGCCCAAGGGCAGCATCTGCTCGCAGAACCCGGCGGCGGGCAAGGACGTCAACAAGGGCGACACCGTCAGCCTCGTCGTGTCGACGGGGGCGCCCAAGGTGGCCGTGCCGAGTGTCCTCGGCAAGAGCCTGGACGAGGCGAAGACGACCCTGGAGAGCGACAAGTACCAGTTCGTCGTCGAGACGAAGAAGGAGGTGTCCACCGAGCAGGAGGGCACCGTCCTGGACCAGGACCCGAAGCTCGGCGAAGAGGTGGAGAAGGGCACCACCATCACCCTCACCATCGCCAAGCCCGAGGAGAAGGCGACCGTCCCCGACGTCTCGAACAAGAGCTGTGACGAGGCGAAGGCCCAGATGGAGCAGAACAACCTCAAGGGCAACTGCGTAGACGTCGACACCCAGGACCAGAACCAGGTCGACAAGGTGATCCAGACCGTCCCGTCCAAGGGTTCCCAGGCCGACAAGGGCTCCACGGTCCAGATCCAGATCGGCAAGAGCAGCCAGCCCCAGCAGGTACAGGTCCCGGGCAACCTCCAGGGCATGTCCGTCAAGGACGCCAAGAAGGCCCTGCAGGACGCAGGCCTGAACGTCGGCAGCATCGCCGGCTCCCAGGACGACGACGCCCAGGTCATCAGTTCGGACCCGGCCCCCGGCAGCACGGTCAACAAGGGCCAGACCGTCAACCTGATCGCCATCAAGAACGGCAACGACAACGGCAACAACGGAGGCAACAACGGAGGCGGATTCTTCGGCGGAGGCGGCGGCTAGCCGCACCCCGACGAAGAAACACGGGCCCCGCCGGACGTCTCCGGCGGGGCCCGCCCTCTTGCATCACCAGACCCGGACCACGCCGGCACCCACGAACGATCGTGTCTTCATATCTGCCGACTCGTTGATCGATTGGGGGTGGGGTGTCATCGCACAGCTCTGCCCCGGCCACACAACCCGACCACCGACAGAGGGGCAGACGTGATCAGCGAAACCGCACTGCTGGAATCCAGGACCCTGCGCGACGGCGTGCTCGAACGCACCGACGTGCTCGACAGGGTGAAAGCACTGTCACTGCTCCCGGACGGCATGCACGTGACCACGGCGATGGTGGCGGCGTACTTCGGCGTCACCGCTGAAGCCGTCCGCCAGCTCAAGGTACGACACCACGAGGAGCTGGCCGGCAACGGCATGCTCACTCTGCGAGGCCCTGACCTCGAAGGATTTAAGCGTGACGTCCTGTCACGCCATCCGGGCGGTTATCCACAGCCTCGGTCCAGCCTCACTCTGTACTCCCGTCGCGCGGTCCTCAACGTGGCCATGCTGCTCCGGGACAGCGAAGTCGCCCGCCGGGTGCGCACCTACCTTCTCGACATGGAGTACCGGGCGCGGACGCAACCTGTGGACAACCCAGGCCCCCCGGCCCCCATGTCCCTGGACGACCGCATCGACCAGCGCATCACCCACGTCCTCGGCACGACCGTCGTACCCATGTTCAACGCCCTGATCGAAACGTCGGGCGAGCATCGACGGGAACTGATCGCTCTGCGGGTGGGCGTCCAGCGGATCGAGCAGCGGCTCCGGCAGCACCACGCCCGGCTTCAGCGGCTGGAAGCCCCGCGCGAAGGGCGGCCCCTCGCCGGAGTCATGGCTTCCATGGACGCCATGAACGGACGCGAGTTCGAGGAGCACATCGCCGCACTGCTGCGCCGCGACGGCTGCACCGAGGTCGTCGTCCAGGGCGGCGGCAGGGACCGCGGCATCGACATCACCGCCCTCACGCCCCACGGGCGACGCCTCGTCGTCCAGTGCAAGAGGTTCGCGCCCCATACCTCCATCACCAGCCCCGAACTCCAGAAGTTCGTCGGAGCCGCCAAGGTCCTGCACGACTCCGAAGTGGCCCTCTACGTGGCGACCTGCCCCTTCACCCGTGACGCCCTCAACATCGCCGCCGAGACCGGCATCACCGCCGTGCACCGCGGGCTCCTGGAGGAGTGGAGCGCCGGAGCGCCCCTGCCGGTCCTCGAATGACCCGGACACTGGACAGACCGGACACATCGGACACCAGACAGAAAGGCCCGAAGCCGCGGAAGAAGGGTGCGGCTTCGGGCCTTCGGCGTGCTGGGCGACCGGCCTCCCGGAAGGAGGACCGGTCGCTCAGCCCAGTTCCTTCGGCGGCGTACGGTCCGCGTCCACCTTGTCCACGCGGACCAGCTCGCCCCACACCACGTACCGGTAGCGGCTCGTGTACACCGGCGTACACGTCGTCAGGGTGATGTAGTGGCCGGCCTTCGTCCTGCCCGACTCCTTCGGGATCCGGCCCAGCACCTCCACGTTGTACTTCGAGGTCTCCGGCAGGACCGCGAACACCTTGTAGACGTACCAGTCGTCCTTCGTCTCGAAGACGACCGGGTCGCCCTTCTCCAGCTTGTCGATGTTGTGGAACTTCGCGCCATGGCCGTCGCGGTGCGCGGCAAGCGCGAAATTGCCCGCCTTGCCGGTCATCGGCAGGGCCGACTTGACGGGGTCGGTGTAGTAACCGGCGACGCCCTCGTTGAGGATCTCCGACGAGGTGCCCTCCTCGACCAGCACCTCACCGTTCTTCATCGCGGGCACGTGCAGGAAGCCGATGCCCTCCTTGGTGTCCAGCGCTCCGGGACCGCTGTCCTGCCGGGCCCAGTCGTCACGCACCTTGTCCGCCTGCCGGTGCGCGTGCCGGTCGGCGACGACGTTGGTCCACCACAGGGAGTAGACGACGAACAGACCCAGCACCAGGCCCGCCGTGATGAGGAGTTCGCCGAACACGCTGACGGCGAAGGCGATCCGGCCGCCTCCCCGGCGCCGCGGCTCGCGCGGGGGCGCGTCCACGCGCGCGTGTTCGTCGTGATCGGTGTCGCCGGTGGTCGCTGCCACGTTCCATCTGCCCCTAGTCGCCTGCATGCCCGCCGAAGGCATGCCTCCCGGTCCGCGCGCCTACTCGACGAGCGCGTCCGGCTTGCCCTTGCTGCGCGGCCGTTCCTCGACCATCTTGCCCCAGACGATCAAGCGGTACTTGCTGGTGAACTCCGGGGTGCACGTGGTGAGCGTGATGTACCGCCCCGGACCGGTGAACCCGGAGCCCGGCGGGACCGGATCGAGCACGCTGGTGTTGCTCGGCGCGGTCACCGGCAGCGAGGACGTCATCTTGTAGACGAAGTACTCGTCCTGCGTCTCGACGACGACGTCGTCGCCCGCCTGCAACCGGTTGATGTACCGGAACGGCTCGCCGTGCGTGTTGCGGTGGCCCGCGAGCCCGAAGTTGCCGGTCTTCGCCTCCGGCATCGCCGTCGTCAGCGCACCCTCGCCGTAATGGCCCACCATCCCCTTGTCGAGCACCTTCTTGTTGCTGACGCCCTCGGCGATCGGAACCACCACGTCCAGCTTGGGAATGTGCAGGATGGCGAAGCCCTGACCCGGCGAGAACACCCCGGGGGCGCCCTTCCCACTGGCCCAGTCGTCCTGGAGGCTGCTGGCCTCCTTGTCCGCCTGCGCGTGGGCTCGCACGTTCGTCCACCACAACTGGTACGTGACGAACAGCAGCATCAGCACACCCGTGGTGATGAACACCTCGCCGACCGCCCGACTGGCGACGACCGCCGCGCTCGGCTTGCGGGCCCGCTGCCGGCGCCGGGCCTCCACCCTCGACAGGGGCCGCTCACCCCCGGACGGCACATCGGGCCCGCCCATCGACTCGGCGGCCTCACCCTGGCCGCCATGACGCCCATGACGGCCCTTGGCGGCCTTCCGGCGGGCCGCACGCCCACCCGCCGGGGTTCCAGGGGCTCCAGGGGCCGGAGCGGCCCCCGAGGCCCCAGAGGCGGCTATGGGGCCGCTACCGAACGCCGAGGCGGGCGGCATCCGCAGCGCCACCGTCTCGTCGTCGGCCGGCGGCCCGTACCGCTCCCCCGCGTAGGAATCGGCTCCCGCCCCGGAGCCAGACCCAGGCCCCGGCCCCGTCCCGCCGACGGCTCCGCCGCCCCCGTAGGAGTCACCGCCGAAGGACTCGTACGGCACCGCGCCGTACGAGTCCTCACGCTCGGGGCGCAACGCGGTCACGCCGTGGCCCTGCCCACCACCGGGGCGAGCCCCGCCGACCTCGCCACCGCGCCCTGGTCGCCGCACTCCGCCAGCCAGTTGGCCAGCATCCGGTGACCGTGCTCCGTCAGCACCGACTCCGGATGGAACTGGACGCCCTCGACGGGCAGTTCACGATGACGCAGACCCATGATGATCCCGTCGTGCGTACGGGCGGTCACCTCGAGCTCGGCCGGCACCGTCCGCGGCTCGGCGGCCAGCGAGTGGTAGCGGGTCGCGGTGAAAGGGCTGGGCAGACCCGCGAAGACGCCCCTGCCCTCATGCTCCACCGGCGAGGTCTTGCCGTGCAGCAGCTCCGGCGCCCGGTCCACCACCCCGCCGTACGCCACCTGCATCGACTGCATGCCCAGGCACACGCCGAAGACGGGCACCCCGGTGGCCGCGCAGTGACGGACCATCTCCACGCAGACCCCGGCCTCCTCGGGAGTGCCCGGCCCGGGGGACAGCAGGACACCGTCGAAACCGTCCTGGGCATGGGCCGTGGAGACCTCGTCGTTGCGCAGGACCTCGCACTCGGCGCCCAGCTGGTACAGGTACTGAACCAGGTTGAAGACGAAGCTGTCGTAGTTGTCGACGACGAGAATGCGCGCGCTCACTGGTTGTCCACCGTCACATCGTTGAAGGGAAGCAGCGGTTCGGCCCAAGGGAAGACGTACTGGAAGAGCGCGTACACCACGGCCACGATCAGCATGATCGAGATCAGCGCCTTCACCCACGCGTTTCCCGGCAGATGCCGCCAGATCCAGCCGTACATGCCGTCCCTTCCGTCGCACCACGGCACCTGACTCACGCCGTACGCCACCAGACTAACGGCGCAGGGCCTTCGGTTCGCCTGCCGCCACAGGCTGTGTGGAGTCCAGATGCGCCCAGACGATCAGCCGGTGACTGTGCCCCCATTCCGGATCGCACGTGGTCAACGTCAGGTACCGGCCCGGACGCGTATACCCCGACTTACGTGGCACAGCGTCGATCACCTCGACGTCCGAGGGCACGGTTTTGTACGGCCCTTGGTCGATCCGATAGGTGAACCACGTCGTCCCGTCCGTCAGCACCACCGCGTCCCCCCGCCTGAGCTCGGGAAAGTCCTTGAAGGAGTCGCCGTAGGTACGGCGGTGGCCCGCGACGGAGAAGTTCCCCGTCTGCCCGAGCCGGGCCGTCCCGCCGTAGTGCCCCAGCCCCTTCTTCAGGGTGCCGGTCGCCGTGCCCTCCAGCACCGGCTTGTTCCACGTGAAACCAAGCCGCGGGATGTACATGACCGCGAAAGGCCTGCCGCTCCGGTACGGCGCCGCCCGGGCGACCGTCCCGGCCCCGGCCCCGCCGCCGGAGCCCGCCCTCGGAGCGGCTCGCGGAGTCTGATGGGCCCACTGGTCGTGCAGGGCGTCGATCTGGTCGTCCATGGCCCGGTCGGCCCGCACACCGGTCCAGAACAGTACGTAGACGACGAACAGGACGATGACGGCTCCGACGGTGACGCACAGCTCGCTGAACGTCCTGACGATCACCCGCACCGACACAGGCGCCCCCCGGCGACGGTCGCTCGACTACTCCACAGGCTTGGCGTAGTGCAGATCCACTGTGCCCGAGTAGCCCGGCAGAGTCACCGCCCCGTCCTCGGTGACTTTCCAGCCGAGGCCGTACACGTTCACGTAGACCATGTAGTTCTGGATCGACGCGGATTCCGCGAGCGCCTGCTGCAGCTTCTGCGGGTCGCCGACCGCCTGGATCTTGTACGGCGGCGAGTAGACGCGGCCCTGGAGGATCAGGGTGTTGCCGACGCAGCGGACCGCGCTGGTGGAGATCAGCCGCTGGTCCATGACCTTGATGCCCCGAGCGCCGCCCTGCCAGAGCGCGTTCACCACGGCCTGCAGGTCCTGCTGGTGGATGACCAGGTAGTCGGGTTGCGGCTCCGGGTAGCCCGGCAGCTTGGCGGTGGCGTTCGGCGGAGCGTCGTTGAGGGTGACGGTGATCGCCTCGCCCTTGACCTTCTGCGTGCCCGCGTTCCTCTCCAGCCCGGCGAGCCGGTCGTCCTGGGCCTTCGTGCTGCCGTCGTCGGCTTCGGCGAGCGACTCCACGTCGTCGCGCAGGGCGCCGTTCGCCTCGTCCAGCTCGCCGTTCTTCTGGCTGCGCTCCTGGATGAGGTCGGACAGTTTCAGCAGGGAGGCGTCCGTGCGGATGTTGGTGCCCTTGGCGGTGTTGAAGCTGGTGAAGAAGAGCAGTCCGGCGAGGGCGAAGACGCCCACGGTAAGCACACGCACGGGCCGGAAGCCGCCCCGGCGGTCGGCCGACGGGGCGGGGGAGGGACCGGCAGGGGAAACGGGCGTGGGATCCGGGGTGGAACCCGTTGATCCCGTCCGGGGAGAGTCGGCAGAATTGCTCAACGTACCCTTATCTCCTTCAGCGCCGTAGAAGCACTACGCTAACGGACGCCCGGGGGAGCCCCTCAGTCCCCTGGTACGCAGCCCCCGAGCCCGACCCAGCACCTGCGCGGTCACGCAGCGCATCGACAGGAGAGACCCTCGTGCCGAAGTCACGTATCCGCAAGAAGGCCGACTACACGCCGCCTCCGGCGAAGCAGGCGACCGCGATCAAGCTGAACAGCCGTGCCTGGGTCGCGCCCGTGATGCTGGCCATGTTCCTCGTCGGACTGGCCTGGATCGTGGTCTTCTACGTCACCGACGGCTCGCTGCCCATCGACAAGCTGGACAACTGGAACATCGTCGTGGGCTTCGGCTTCATCGCCGCCGGCTTCGGCGTCTCCACCCAGTGGAAGTAGCGCGACCAGCTCCACCCAAGGCTGTCCACTGAGTTATCCACAGGTTTTCCACATGGGGAAAAGAAAGACGATCTGTGGATAACTCATCGTGAGGTTGACGCCGGTGTGACGGAACTACCGGCTGCCACCCTCACTCGAATGACTGTTCGCCCCCTGTCTGACCTGCACGAACATCGGTCAGCACCAGGGGGCACAGTTGTTCCCGCACGTTGTGCACAAGATTCGCCACACACTGTGGAAAACAAAGCGCTCAAGTGAGCTGCGCAGTCCTCAGGAGCGTCACGATCACGACGACCGCCAGCATCAGCGCGCAGGTCCCGTACTGGATGAGGGCACGGCGCTCACACGGGGCGTGGATCATGGCGGAGCCGATCACGACCCCGGCGACCAGACCGCCGATGTGGGCCTGCCAGGAGATGCCGTTCCACCCGAAGGTGATGACCAGGTTGATCACCAGCAGGGCGATGATCGGCCGCATGTCGTAGCGCTGCCTGCGCACCAGCACGGCGAGCGCGCCGAAGAGGCCGAAGATGGCTCCGGAGGCGCCGAGCGACGGCTCGTTGGGCGCGGCGATGAGATAGGTGAGCGCGCTGCCCGCCAGTCCGGACACCAGGTACAGCGCGAGGTAGCGGGCCCGGCCGAGCGCCGCTTCGAGCGGGCCGCCGATCCACCACAGGCTGAGCATGTTGGACAGGATGTGGATGTAGCTGAGGTGCAGGAACATCGAGGTCGCCAGCCGGTACCACTGCCCCTCGGCCACGCCCTGCAGCTCCCCGTACCCGAGGGCCGGCACGAACGCGCGGCCGATCAGGTCGAAACGGTCGGTGAAGCTGTCGCCGACCGCCTGCTGGACCAGGAACAGCGCGAGGTTGAGGCCGACCAGGATCTTGGTGACCCGATGGGGATCGGCGGCGACGGCGCCGCCCGCGATCGTGCGGGGCAGCGCGGCGTCGGGCGCGTGGCCGGTGCCGGATCCTTCGCGGACGCAGGTGGGGCACTGGAAGCCGACGGAGGCGCTGACCATGCATTCGGGGCAGATCGGGCGTTCGCAGCGGGTGCAGCGGATGCCGGTCTCCCGGTCGGGGTGCCGGTAGCAGACGGGCAGCCCGTTGTGGGCGTCGTCCTGCCGGCTGCCGGGCGCCTGGTCCATGGGGCTCTCCCAAGTGAGCGAGTGAGTCGTGCGAGTCGGCTCGGTCGCAGAGGAACCGAAAGGAACCGCCCTGCCCATCCTTACGGACGAGCAGGGCGCATGGTTCCCGGGGGAGTGTCGTCCCCGACTCGGCCTCGGTCAGCCCTTGCGGGTCTCGACGACGACCGACTCGATGACGACGTCCGTCAGCGGGCGGTCGGTGCGCGGGTTGGTCCGGGTGGCGGCGATGGCGTCCACGACCTTCTGGCTCGCCGCGTCGGTGACCTCGCCGAAGATGGTGTGCTTTCGGGTCAGCCAGGCCGTGGGGGAGACGGTGACGAAGAACTGGGAGCCGTTGGTGCCGGGACCGGCGTTGGCCATGGCCAGCAGGTAGGGCCGGTCGAAGCGCAGGTCCGGGTGGAACTCGTCCTCGAACTGGTAGCCGGGGCCGCCGGTGCCGTTGCCGAGCGGGTCGCCGCCCTGGATCATGAATCCGCTGATCACCCGGTGGAAGACGGTGCCGTCGTACAGCTTGTCCGTGGACTTCGCGCCCGTCTCCGGGTTGACCCACTCCCGCTCACCGGTGGCGAGTTCGACGAAGTTCCTGACCGTCTTCGGGGCGTGGTCCGGGAAGAGCCGGATGTCGATGTCGCCGTGGTTGGTGTTGAGGGTGGCGTGCAGCTGCTCGGCCACGGTCTGCCTTCCGTTGTTCCTGTGACGTCCCGATCCTCGCACGCTCGCGGGCGGGCGACGCCGGACGGCTCGTTCCGGGACCGGAACCGACGGATCGGGTGGGGAATCGCGTCCAAGTCGCCCAGGACGGGAGCGGGCGCGACCGATCCGTGGCATCGTCGGGTTTGTCGCCCTGTCGGACCCTCTGACGCCGTTGCCGTGAGTCTGGCCGGAATACATCCGCTATCGCATGTGATCGGCACCCGGATGCCCGGCCACACATGCCGAGAACACCGTCGGCATGCATGATCCGTAAAAGGGTGGAAAGTCGAAATACCGTACGCCACCGAGGAGGAGGAACACGTGACCCGCATCGACAGCGTGCGCGCCGCGACCGGCTCGGCGAAGGACAGCGTGCTGCACGCCGCGGAAGTGGTGGCGCCCTACGCCGACACGGCCAAGGAGCGGGCCGCGCTTTATGCGCATGAGGCTCGTGTACGGCTCGCGCCCAAGGTGTCGCAGGCCGCCGAACAGGCCCGCGTGCAGTATGACGCCCACGTCGCCCCGCGCCTGGAGCAAGCGAAGACGCACGTCCCGCCGAAGGTCGACCTGGCCGCACAGGAAGCGGCTGCCCGTACCCGCCTGGCTGCCCGGCAGGCCGCCGAATACTCCCGACCGCGGATCGAACAGGCGGTCGCCGCGGCCGGGCCCGTGAAGGACGAGGCCGCCGCTCGTGGCGCCGCCGCGCTGGCCGCTCTGCGCGGTCAGGTGACGCCGAAGGAGATCGAGAAGCTGGTGCGCAAGCACCGCCGCCGGGCCAAGGCGGGCAAGGTCGCCAAGGCCGTCGCCGTGCTCGGCGTGGTGGCCGGCGGCGCTTTCGCGGCCTGGAAGTGGTGGGACAAGCAGGCCAACCCGGACTGGCTCGTCGAGCCGCCCGCGGCCACGGAGGTCCCCGCGTCGGGTGGCCTGACCACTGTGGACGGCAGCGACGAGCCTGCCGTCCTGGACCCCGAGGTGGAGGCCAAGCAGGCCGCGGAGGAGGCCGCGCGTCGCGACGACCGCAGCTGAGCGGCCGCCGCCGGGTACGCGGCGCGGTCGGCGAAGCGGCTCGCGGACACCGCCGCCTGTCACACCGAAGACCCCTCCTACCTGCGAATACGCAGGTAGGAGGGGTCTTCTTGGGGTGGAGCCTAGGGGAGTCGAACCCCTGACATCTGCCATGCAAAGACAGCGCTCTACCAACTGAGCTAAGGCCCCTCAAAGCACGTCCGGCCGGTGTGGACCTCGTACCGGCGGGCGCCGCTGACCAGAGTACCGGGTCACCGGGGGTATCTCGCAAAAAGATGGGGGGTCCCCGCGGATGACCACTCTCCGTAAGATGCAGAAACGCGGTTGGGTACAGGGAAACCCGGTTGTGGGGAAGCGATTGGGTGAAGCAAATGAAGCCCCACATCAGGAATCGACCCCGAGAGCGC